>JAAYBT010000044.1 GCA_012730015.1 Clostridiaceae bacterium | reverse complement strand
TGTTCTTAATCTTGATGTTTGGAGCAATCATATAAAGCAGAATGGTTATCGGCAAGAACCTGAGCAGAAAAACTAAACTGGAAAATACCATAAATCCTCCAATTCAACCATGATGGCCTAGCTGGATGCCATTAGTATTACATTAATTCATCAAAAACCTAAGGTAAATAATACCACGCAATTGCCTGCAAAGCAACCGGTGAGCTACAAACCATAATTATGGGAAGACCTCTAAGGAGCTTTTCCGTATTTTTACTACGGCAACTCACTCCTAACTTGAAGCCGCACACGATAAAATTGCTTTACACTCATACCGATTATTACTTGTTGTGGTATAGTGTTAATGTAATCTAGCCCGGATAAAACAAGGAGGTAAAACGATGAAGACTGCTGCTTTAACCAATAAACAGGCACGCAGGTTTATGCTTTTAAAGCAAGGACTTATAGGCAATTACAAATTTTCAGGCAAGCAGGGAGTTCTCGATTTTATTGGTCAGGCGGGCTGTATTCAATTTGATCCAATTGATGTATGCGGCAAGAACCCGGAGCTTGTTTTGCAGTCGAGGGTTAAGGGCTTCACCAAGCAAATGCTATATTCACTTTTGTATGAGGATAGGACATTGCTGGACTACTTCGACAAAAACCTTTCGATTATGGAAACCACACACTGGCCCTATTTCCGGCGGTACCGCCAAGCCCATGAATCCGGGGGCAGAAGTCACGACGAGGTCAACGAGGTCTGCGATGAAATCAAGAGAATCATAGCAGAAAAGGGCCCTGTTTCGTCGGCTGATGTTGGCTTTGATGATAAGGTTAATTGGTATTGGAGTAATACAAAGCTCGCCCGTGCTGCGCTGGAAACCATGTATTTCCGTGGTGATCTGGTAATACACCACAAGAAAGGTACGATCAAGTATTACGACCTAGCTGAGAATTGGATTTCCGCCGAGCTCTTGAGCGCGCCTGAGCCCTACCCCGACGAGCTGGACCATCAAAAATGGCGAGTGCAACGACGGATTGGAGCAGTAGGACTGCTATGGAACAAGCCCTCCGATGCGTGGCTAAATATCTGGGGACTGAAATCCGGCCAGCGAAACGAGATTTTCAGGCAGCTACTTATAGAAGATAAAATCATTGAAATCACGGTTGATGGCATAAAGGAAAAGCTATATTGCCTATCAAGCGACCGGGCTCTACTTGAAGCTGTGCTCGAAGAGCCCGAACTAAAGGCCCGTTGCGAGCTGATTGCTCCACTGGACAATATGCTTTGGGACAGGCGGCTTATTAAGGCACTGTTTGACTTTGACTACAAATGGGAAATCTACACCCCCAAGGAACAGCGCAAATATGGCTACTACGTCCTGCCCTTGTTGTACGGTGACAGCTTCATCGGCAGAGTTGAGGCAATACGTGACCGCAAGGCAAAAACGCTGGTCATGCAAAACCTCTGGTATGAAGAGGGCGTAAAGCAGACGAAAACGCTTCAAACCGCCATTAATAAACGCATGTGCAAATTTGCGAGCTTTAATGAGTGTGAGTATAATGGTGTGTGAGCTCACATGGACGGTTGGTAAGTAGCCATACAAATTATAGCTCATTCTACTGGATTTGCGCTTGCGAAACCCATAGGGTCGCTGCTCATTTAGCCTAAAACCGTAGGCCGGTGTACATTTTAACAACCTTTGTGTGGAATTATTCTTGAAAAGGGTTCATTTTATTGCCAAACTACCATAAATGCGGCTTATTTCAGGATAAAAGAACACATTAATTGCAAAAATGAGCACCGACGTCCGCTTCGATTCCG
>JAAYBT010000261.1 GCA_012730015.1 Clostridiaceae bacterium | reverse complement strand
CCCTCAATGCGGCCATAGAGGCTGCCAGGGCTGGCGAAGCTGGCAAAGGCTTTGCCGTTGTTGCCGATGAGGTGAGAAAGCTTGCCGACCAATCCATGGAATCGGCCCGCGAAATCACCAATATTATTAAGAATACTCAAAATCAAACTGAGAAGGCTGTTAAAAAAGCGGCTGATACCGAAGCGATTCTGTCATCCCAGAACGAAGCGGTACAAAGCACCATTCAGATATTTAAGAGTATAATGAGCTCAATGGAAAACCTGTCTCAACAGGTAGATCAAATCATTGAAAGAGTCACTCAGATGGAGGAAAACAAGGAGCAAGCCATAAATGCCATACAGAATATATCCGCGGTATCGGAGGAGACGGCTGCATCATCTGAGGAGGTAACTGCCTCTACTCAGGAGCAGGCTTCAAGTATAGAAGAGCTTTCACGCTTTGCAGAAGAGCTAAAGGTATCATCCAGCAATCTGCAAAAATCCATTGAGAGATTTAAGCTTTGATGAAGGATTAGAATTCTATCATTTTTGCCGCGGTATTCAATTTATACATTTTTCTATGCATCTGCTGTTGAATACCTTGGCTCTCTTTATTTACCTATTGCCTAACAACAAAATGAAGCACGGTTTTTCAATCTTTTTGGCAATAAATTTATAAATAAAAAGAAGGTTATTTGATTCTTTTGTCAAATATTAAACTATATGAGTAAAACGCTTACAATAGATATAAATATGGAGGTTTATAAGTTATGGAAATTTTTTACCGAGTTAAGACCTTTTTCAGCAAAATATTCAATAAACTTAGCACTTTCATAAATTCTTTATTCAGCATGAAGAAAATTAAAACAAAGCTTGTAATTGCATTTTTAGTGCCAATTATTTTTATCGTACTACAAGGTGCCATCTCTTACATAAATACTTCGAGCACTGCCACAGAACGCGCAATTCAATCCTCTGTCAGTGCTATGGAAAACGGCGGTAAATATATAGGCGTTATCCTGCAGACGGTAGAAAATCTATCAGGCCAGTATTTTGCTGATACAGATATCCAGGATTACCTAAGTGGCCATTATGACGATCGAGATATTATTGCCAAAGGTGATAATGCCCTAAGAGTCAAAAACAATTTGGCGGGTTCATCTGTCTTTAGCCCAGATGTCGAATCCATCATGCTAATTCCCATGGATAAATCCACGCTGCCTATTTCAACAAAAGCTACTATAGACATATACCTGGATCAGCTTGAAGATACTGAAATGTATAACCTGCTTAAGGAATCAAATGGCAAAGGATTATGGTTCGGATCTCACAAGGAAATAGATGAGCTTATCAATAACAAGATCGAAAACTATAGCCTTTCATTTGTCAGACTTGTGCCAAACTTCCTTAGTAAAGAGACGATCGGCATGATAGTAGTTGATGTCAAAATGCCTATCATTTCTGATCTTACTTCCAGCTTCAACTTGGCCGAGGAGCAGCAAATACACTTTATCAGCCGTGATGGAAGGGTCAATACAAATGGCGTCGATATGACCGAAACCAGCACCATTACACAGCAGGAGTTTTATAAGAGCATAGTTGCCTCCGAAGAAACATCAGGCAGTGATGTTATTACCTTTGAAAACACAAAGTATCTGATGACCTACTATAAGATCGCTTCTTCCGGAAATGTCTTGCTTGGCTTGATACCGTATGCTTCTCTTACCGCAGCATCAAGAGCGGTTATAGTCAGTACTGCTATATTTGTACTAATAGCAGCTGCTATAGCTTTTGCAATAGGAATTACTATCTCAAACAGTATGAGCAGAACCATAAACAGGATTATTGATGCGTCCAATAAGGCTGCCTCAGGTGATTTGAGCGTTACACTCAAATCGAGAAGGAAGGACGAACTCGGCACCCTTACAAAAAGCATCAATTCGATGATTGCAAATATGCGTTCGCTTATCGAGCAGACTATCGGCGTGTCCGAGAAGGTAACAAGCTCAGCCACTGTGGTTTCCTCCACATCTGAGCAGGTAT
>JAAYBT010000260.1 GCA_012730015.1 Clostridiaceae bacterium | reverse complement strand
GCAGAGCCAACCTCCCGCATCATTACATTTGCATTCAATCCCCTGTCGCTAAGCCACTGGCTGTATATATTCATCCTGGTTGCTGCTTCGGCGGCGGACATAGTCGAGGTATCTACATAAAATACTACATCGACATTGGTATTCGGCGCACCATTCTCATAGCTGCCAATCGCTCCGGATACTTCGCCTCTGGATTCCATAAGCCCTTTTATGATTCCGCTGTTTAAAGGTACCTCGGTATTTGTCCCGGCAAGCTTTGCTACATAGAAATTCTCTCCGGCGTTTCTCTCTGCTGCGTACAAGTCTCTGCTCACGCCCTTTTGCACAAGAAAATATCCACCGACAGAAATGTCTACCTGTCCGTCCTGCATTTCATTCACATCTGCCTTAACCAGCTTGGTAAGCCTGTCAATCAAGCTATTGCGCTGGTCACGATAGTCATTTGCCGAGTCGGAGTTAATCTCATTTCTGAGAATCGTCACATTCAAACTGGCTATCTGCCTTGTAATCTCATTTACCTCATCTATTCGAACCGCTATTTCGGTATTCAAGTCACTCTGTAGTCTATCGAGCTGCTCACCCATATGGTTGATATGCTGGACCAATGCCTCGCTTCTCTGCCTCACAAGAGCTCTCACGGTGAGACTTTCGGGCTCCTTGGAAAGCTCCTGCCATGAGTCCCAGAAATTGTTCAGCATATTCTGAAGCCCTGACTCAATCGGCTCAGCCATAATCGCCTCAACATCCTGGAATGTCTTTCGTCTGGATTCCCAGTAGCCGAGGGTCGTATTTTCCTGCCTGAAGACATTGTCCAGGAAAACATGCCTTATCTGTCTGATATCCTGAATATCAGAACCTAGGCCGTACTGCATCAGCCCTGCCCTGGTATAATAGGACTCAACGGGCCCATTCTTAATCATGGCCTGCTGCCGGACATATCCCGGTGTATTCACATTTGAGATATTATGGCCAGTTACATATAGTCCTCGTTCATTCACAGTAAGACCGGAACGAGCGATTTCATAACTGGCAAATCCTACACCCATATTTCCTCCTACAATTTCAAATCAAAAAAGTTCTTCTTTGAATCCTCAGACTGGCCGGAAACGCCATAATTACCGGTGGAGCCGGTGCTTGTTAGTACATTCATTGAAAAGTCGATATAATCCAAAGAACTACGGATTAGCTTGGAATTGAGATCATTAACATTACGTAAATCATTAAAAATCTTTGGGAGCACATCAATAGAGCTCTTCAGCTTCTTTGACTGCTCTTTCGCCAGCTGCTTGATAAGGATTTTCAGCGTGAGCTCGGATGGCTCAATGTTAAGCTCGGTAGCTAACTGTCCGACCAGGACTTCCCTCTCCTCTTCAAGTTTACTAAGCGTTATAATTGAGCTTTGCTCAAGCTTGGTAATCCCCTCCAGCTCTGACACCTTCCCTGCAATGATAACATCGGTCTTGTTCTTAGCAAGCTTCAAAACGCCTTCATATACAGCTACTTCTTTGTTCAGTATTTCAATAAGTTTATCGATCATTACAGTATCCAAAGCTCCACCACCTGTCAAAACGGATTATGGAATATGATGCTATGCTTTTCGGTCAAAAAATGAATCAATGACCTTTCCGGCTACATCCTGGCCAGATACATTGTAGCTGCCTGACTCAAGAATATTCCGCAGTTCTTCAACCCTGCTCTGACGTATATCAGGTACATTCCTCAAGGCTCTATTGACTATCTGGAAATCCTTCGCCTCATTGGATATGGAGACAACATCTTTTTTGGAGGAAACCGATCCAGTCTTTTCGATTCTTCCAACATTCTTTTGAGTCCCATATATCCCTGTTACTTTTGATATATCTGACGGTATTCTCATATAAACCACTCACCTCTTAAATTACTCTAACTACTAAACCTAAATTACACCTTTGTGTAACCATAAACTATATCGGCTAATACACAACTATTATTAACCTGCAAAATTAATCTTTTTTCTCATAACCCTTATTCAAATACCTAATCCCTAATGACTTGGGATTTGATGCAGCTTGACTATCAATTTCACTTTTTATCTGACTCGCCGCGGATTTAAAGCCTGATGCCAAGCTCCTCTCACATTCCGTGCACAATCTCCCGGTTTTTATTGACCTGCCGCAAGTCTCACATTCCAGAACCATATTACCCTCGTCATCAGTGATTTCCAGTCTTCCTTCCTTAAGAAATCTCTTGATCTTCTCTACACTCATCTCAAGATCAGTGGATACTTGCGTCAGAGTGGCTCCCGGGTTTTCATACAAATATCGCTTCACCGCCTGAAAATCATCCTCTTCAAGCTGCTTACATGCAGGACATATCGGCGCTCCGCCAATATAGTTGTAAATTCTCCCGCACTTCCTGCAATTCCTTACGTCTGGCATATGTTTTACCCCCTTATATTAAATATCTTCTTCCTGTAGCAACCACTACTGCAGTAACCTTTGCCGCTCCTGCTGCCTTTAGTACCCTGCTGCATTCCTCCAATGTGGCCCCCGTTGTAAATATATCGTCAACCAACAATATAGACTTACCTGCAACCTTTGCCGGCTTTGTAACCTCAAAAGCCCCCATCACATTTTGACTCCTTCTTTGTTTATCAAGAAGGCTCTGTGTCTGCGTTTGCCGACTCCTTACGATAGCGCCGGAACACTCCTTTAGTTTGATTGTGCGGCTCAGTTCCTTAGATATAAGGTATGCCTGATTATAGCCTCTGGAAAACTCCCTGTCCTTATGCAACGGTACACTCATTACGAGCTGATAATCATTCATATCCAACAATTTACTCACTCTGTCATCAATAACCCGCGCATAGGTCTTGTAGTAGCTTGGTTCATTATAAAACTTAAATCTTATTAAGGATTCCTTCACTACTCCGGTATACTCAAATACACTTACAACTCCATCGCAATGGTTATTCCCGGCGTCTGTAAATACAGACATAATCTCCATCTTCAAAAAGGGTAGCTTTTCATAGCATGAATCACAAACATAAATGCTGGCATCATGTTCTAATAGCTGCTTGCAAAAAATGCATTTCGGCGGGTAAATTAAGCTAATTACCTTACTGAAAAAACGCCTCATATCCCGGCCACCCTTACTCTTATATATCGGCATAGCTCGCATATTTTCTTAGCTTGTCTGATAAGCCTGAATATCTCAATGCTTCCCTCTTGTTATAGACCATCTCATGTAAATAGGCTTCGTCGCCTACCAGGACTACCATACTTTTAGCTCTGGTAACAGCAGTGTAGAGTAAATTTCTTGTCATTAGCACCGGTGGCCCCGCAAATATTGGTATGATTACGGCGGGGAACTCAGATCCCTGGCTTTTGTGTATAGTAACGGCAAAGGCTGGCTCTATCTCATCTAGGATGCTATAGTCATACTCTACCAGCCTGTCATCATCAAAGAGAACCTCAAGGCTGGAAGTCTCATCGTCAATTTTAAGTATCACACCCATGTCACCATTGAAAACACCGCTTCCGTCGATATTCCTGTTGTCGGGTCTTTCCCACCTGAGTGTATAGTTATTTCTTATCTGCATTACCCTGTCGCCTTCCCTGAATATAAAGCCCCTTGACAACTTCTCTGATTTTTTTCTGTTAGCCGGATTCAATTTCTTCTGAAGCTCCAGATTTAGATTAGCTATCCCGGCTGGCCCCTTTCTTGTGGCGGACAATACCTGTATATCCTTCAAAGGATCCATACCATAAGTGTCCGGGAGCCTTCTAGCGCATAGGTCAACAACTGTACGAACTATTGAATCCAAGCCTCCCCTTGGTAGAAAGAAAAAATCCTTGTCCCGGGCGTTGAGAATAGGCACTTCACCTTTGTTAATTCTGTGAGCGTTAACCGTAATCATGCTCTCCTCGGCTTGTCTGAAAATCTCGGTCAATCGTACGGTTCTAACCACATTGCAGCTTATAATATCCTCCAGAACACTCCCTGCGCCGACTGAAGGCAGTTGATCGGCATCACCTACCAATATTAGCCTGGAGCCCGGAGGAATTGCCTTTAGCAGGTGGTTCATTATTAGGATATCTACCATGGACATCTCATCAATAATAATAACATCGGCATCAATGGGATTATCCCCATTCCGTTGAAAAAACAGCTCACTGTCATCACCAGAATACCCAATTTCCAGTAGCCTATGTATGGTCCGCGCTTCAAATCCTGTCGCCTCGGACATTCTTTTTGCCGCCCGACCAGTGGGTGCCGCTAAGGCTATCTTGTGCCCATCATCCATCAGCAGCTTAATGATACTCTTAATAATGGTTGTTTTCCCTGTCCCCGGGCCACCGGTTATAACAAGGACGCCGTTGGTCATTGCCTCCCGGACGGCCTCACTCTGCATCAGGGCAAGCTCTACTCCCTCTTCATCTTGAAACTTTTTCAGCTTGTCCTCAAAATCATCAACTGCCAAGTTGAACTGAAGCTGCGATAAGCCTAGTAGTCTCTTGCATACACCCTGCTCGGCGGCATATAAGGGGGACAGGTAAATATGATTTGGACCGTCATCGCATTTTTCTGTCTGAACAACACTATCGAATATCAGCGAAATCAATGCATCCTCTATATCAATATCCTCGGTCCCGAGTAATACCTGAGTATGCTCCTTAAGCACATCCTCAGGCAAATAGGTATGTCCATGAGCAGTTCCCTGGGTTAATACATATTTTATGCCGCTTCTTGTCCTGAACCTGGAATTTGCATCGATTCCAAGCTTCATAGCTAT
>JAAYBT010000043.1 GCA_012730015.1 Clostridiaceae bacterium | reverse complement strand
TCACTGCCGCTATCTGCGCCTGCTCCAAGCTCTTTAACCGCGTCTTGATTCTTTTTCCCGGCAAGCTTTTTCTTATCGTCCCCATCTTTTTTATAGATAGTCTTGTTGATGTATAGCTGCTGGAATATTCCTACAACATAACCGGCCATCCAGTAAAGAATAACGCCCGCCGGAAGCCTAAAACCAAATAATAAGGTCATGGCCGGCCCCATTAACAGCATGGAATTATTTGAGCAGCCCGCAGGACCCTTTTGCTCATCCTCTGGCTTCTTCTTTGGCATAGTAAGCTTGGTGGATAGAAATGTTGTTGCCGTTGCAAGAATAACAAGAATTAGAAGCGGGATATATATTTTTGCATCCGGTCCAAACAATATATTAGGTTGGTAGGTGGGAACCTCTCCCAGATGTAAGCCAAGGAAATTATTGAAATTTATGAGCTCTGACTTATCCAAAAACTCTGATACCTGTGAAAGAGCCTGCTGATTGTCATGGAAGAAATTCATAGCAACCATTTCCTGCTGGGTCCCCATCTCCTGAAGTGTACGGCCCATACCATCAGCCGCAATCTGCACAATCTTAGTAATTGCTTCTTCCGATTTACCAAGCATGAACTTGAGAGGCTGGGCTATTACCCAATAAAGAGAGAGGATAATAGGCATCTGAATTAACATCGGAAGGCACCCTCCCGCAGGATTAACATTGTTTTCCTGATAAACCTTCATCAGCTCTTCGTTCAGCTTTTCCTTGTCATCCTTGTATCTTTTCTGTATGTCATTGATTTGAGGCTGTATCGCCTGCATCTTGGCAGTTGATTTGTACTGCTTTAGTGTAAGCGGCAAAATAGCAAGCCTGACAATTATCGTAAAGACAATGATTGCTAGTCCATAGTTCTCAAAGGCGATAGTATCGTATATAAATTTAAGAAACATGCCCAGAGGTTTGCAAATATAATCGAGCATAAAAAATTTCTCCTTCGTTGCTTAGCTTCATTCTTATTTTACCGGGTCGTATCCCCCCGGATGATACGGATGGCATTTTAGCAGACGCTTCAATGAAAGCCAGCTGCCCTTTAAAGCACCGTATTTGGTTAGCGCATCAATGGCATATTGGGAGCAGGTTGGATAAAACCTGCACGTTTTCTTGCCTTTCAGCGGCGACAAGTATTTCTGATACCCTCGTATCAATGATATCAAGATCTTCTTAAGCCATCCCATTTTTCCTGATCAAAGGCCTTCACTTTCTTTAGCAGAAACTTCATTTCCTTAAGGATCATTGCCAAACCATATTCCGTTTCTACAGCTCGGGCTACAAACACGATATCCAGTCCATCTGGTATAAAATCCTCATATACTCTGTAGCTTTCTCTTATGAGCCTCTTTGCTCTATTTCGCTTTACGCTCTTTCCAACCTTTTTGTTGGCCGTTATGCCTATCCTTTTTGCTCCAAGGCTATTCTTCAAAACGTATATTACTATATACCTTCCGGCAAAGAATCTGCCTCTTTTATATATACGAACAAATTCGTAGTTTTTCTTCAACGTAACCGTCTTTTTCACTTAAGCCTCTTTGCAAACCTAAATTAAAGAAAAAGACCACTCTTGGGCGGTCTCACGCTGAAAGCACTTTTCTTCCCTTTAGCCTGCGTCTTCTTAATACCTTCCTGCCATTGGCAGTACTCATTCTCTTCCTAAAGCCGTGTTCCTTCTGTCTTTGCCTTTTCTTTGGCTGATATGTTCTTACCACTAATAACACCCCCGTTCTGTGTAGTCGCTACTCAAGTACCATCTATCTTTAGTATTACCCTTTCAAAAGTAATGTTACCTTTTTTAAGAGACACCACGGCAATTATATATTAAAACTTTGTTTAATGTCAAGAAACTCTTTGTCGGGTATTTTACGATCTATCATGTTTTGAGTACCGCAGCACAATATATTGCGGGTATGCATGAAAGTATGTCAATATATATTGTGCAGCTAATTTATATTAGGGATACATGCGGGTTACATGGCAAAGGCCTGTAGAAGCAAAAATTCTTAATAAATTCTTTTTAAGATATAATACCATGATAGCCTGTGGATATTCGAAGATTTTTCACAATATTTGTGGATAACTAGTCCATTTGTCAATTGAATATTCCCAATTATTCTGATATATTTATTAGTGCTTGATGATTAAGGTCAACCAACAAATGAT
>JAAYBT010000259.1 GCA_012730015.1 Clostridiaceae bacterium | reverse complement strand
TCTAGGTGGAACAGCTGGTTTGATTGCCTTATATACATAACCGATCCCAATAAATTCGTTCTTCAGATTGTGTTAAGAAGAATCATATTTGCAGACACGAAGGAGATGCTGCTGTCAGCTGAAGGTAATGTTAAGGCAATGCAAGATGCCTATATGACAGATCCATTAACATTAAGGTCGGCAACAATAATGGTTGCAACCCTACCCATAATAATGATTTATCCCTTTATACAGAAGTATTTTGTTAAGGGTGTCATGGTAGGCTCCATCAAAGGTTAGCTTCTATTAATATTTATATAGATTAATAGAATACAAAAAGTCGAGGAGGAAATTATCATGAAGAGATTTGTAAGCTTGGTGATGGCCATTATTATGCTAATGTCTGTATTTAGCTTGACGGCTTGCAGTCAGCAAAAAGATAATGGCAATCAGGATGCGACTACACAAGCGGCAACATCACAGGCGGAAAAGACAGAAGCGACAGCAGACGTGAGTAATGATCCGTTTGCAGCCTATAGGCCGGATCCAAACAAAACCTATACCATCGAGTGGTGCGGAGGACATACGGATACACCGCTGTCCGAAAATCCGGAAGTGGTTTTGCGCCTGGAAGAGAAGTTCAATGTGAAAATCAATTACTGGTATATTGAGAGAAGCCAATGGGATGAAATATTGAATCTTAGGTTTGCTGCCGGCGAAGTTCCGGACATTATCAGAATTGAAAATCCGATGAACTTTGAAAAGTATATTCAGCAGGAATTGATTATGCCTGTGCCTTTTGAAGTAATCCAAGAATTTTCGCCCAATCTAACAGGCATGCTTCTTGAATATAGTGAAAACTGCTTTGACAGTGTGAGCTATAAAGGTGAGACTTACGGCTACCCAAGAGTAAACGTGAATGGTAACTATAACTATGCACCCATTTGGAGAATAGACTGGCTGAAGAATGTTGGGATTAATGAGATACCAAAGACATTGGAAGAATGTGAAGCGGCATTTTATAAGTTTAGAAATGAAGACCCGGATAAGGATGGGAAAAAGGACACCTATGCTCTTTCCAACTTCGGCATGGTTCCTGTTTATGGCGCATTTGGAGCTTTGCCTGACAGGTTTGTAGACGATGGCAAGGGCGGACTCGTTTATGGTGCTGTTCATCCCGGGATGAAGGATGCTTTGGCATTGCTTGCAAAATGGTATGCTGACGAACTTGTGGATCCTGAATTCATCACCGGTGAACCCCATGGCGGATACTGGGCGCTTTCTCAGGACTTCATTGATGAGAAAATCGGCTTCTCAAGCCCTGGCGCATTCTACCACAACAATCCTCCTCTTTCCAAGAATATTAAGGCAGGAAGAAACTACAGGACATTTAATGAAGCACGTGGCGGCGATCAAGAAAATAATGTTTCCGCAGAGATGTTTGGATTTGGTTACAATCCCACTGGCCCGGATGGATTGCACGGCAACGAACTTTGGGGCCCCAACGGCACCGAGAAGGTCGTCTTTGGCAAACATCTTGAAAGTGAACCCGATAAATTGGGCAAGCTTCTTGAAATGGTTGACGGCATCTGCGGAAACTGGGAGACCTTCTTCTATATTATGACGAGGATGGAATGGGGTTCAGACGAGTATGAAGTGACTGAAGACGGTGCTTTTGTTAGAAAGGTTGAGCTTACTGAGGCTCAGAAGGAAAGAAATGAAGGCTCGTCGAATTGTTTCAAGGCTATAGAAACACCGCAGTTTGTTAAGAAGTTTGATGCTAAGTCTTTTGAATGGGTGGATAGTCAACCTCAATATTCAACAGGAGGATACGAGCCCAAGATCGTTGTGCCGCTTCCTTCACAGGAAATCTACTGGACAGAGCTTGAAAAGCTTCGCCAGGAGACCTATATCAGAATCATTGTTGGCGAAAAACCTATCGAATATTTTGATACCTTTGTCACAGACTGGTACGCTAAGGGCGGACAGCAGGTTACTGACGAGGCAAACGAATGGTGGAATAACAGATAGTTTATAACAGGTATATATGTTACAATAAAGATGCAGCAGGGAAGGCACTAATAGGCCTTCCCTGTTGTATAATAAAAAGGAAAGACTGTTGACTAAATGAGAAGATAAAGGAGGATAACGAGGATGGAAATTTTCGTGTTATTAGCCTACATTGTCAATTATGGCCTGAATCTCGCTTTTAACGTAAAGAATCTGAGGGCTGGCAGCTTTATTACGAAAGCATTGCTCATGCCCCTTCTTCTTCTAGTGTATCTTGCCGGTAGCAAAGAGCCGCAAATCCCTGTTATTTTGGCTCTGTTTTTCTGCTTTTTGGGAGATCTGTTCCTGGAATTTCCGAATTGCTTTCTGCCAGGGTTATCGGCATTTTTAGTCGGTCATATCTTTTACGCGGTGAGATTGATATCAGACATTGGAGTAGGAGCAAAGCTTCCCTGGTGGATATTTCTCTTTGCCATCGTCTATGCCGCATACGGAATCATTTTCCGCACCAAGCTTTCTATACCTAATCTAAGAAAGAGGACGGCGGTATACATCTACTCTGCGATCCTGTTAGTTGTAAGCTTTTTATCTTTGCTGAGGTTTGGAAGTGTCACAGGGTACAGCTTCTGGATGGTACTTGTGGGGACATTGCTCTTTATCTGCTCTGATTCCATTTTGGCATATAATATGTTTCAAAAAAGGAGCCCCAATGGCACGGTATGGGTAATGGCAACCTATGGCGCTGCCCAACTGATGATTATTCTTGGGCTATAGAAAACCCTATCCAAACAGGGTAGACAGTTTGGAACCGGGGAATTAACACGCAAGTAAATTCCGACCAGCTTGTTGTTTTTACATTATTTTAGGGCAAAATACAAGGATAGTTCAATAACAGAAAGGAATGAAGCTTGTATGACAAATTACCCTAATATGTTTTCCAGATTTAGAATCAAAAGTATGGATCTTAAGAATCGCATTGCACTTGCGCCCATGGGTACCTTTTCGGAGAATAGAAATGGTTCGCCCAACGAAAAGCAGATTGAGTATTATAGAGCCCGAGCCAGAGGCGGGGTAGGTTTAGTAATACTTGAGGGTCAATACACAACCAATAGGACCGATCCATGGATCGATTATGTGACAATTGCAGGCACAGACGAGCAGATGCAGGGCTGGGCTCTTTTAGCTGAGGCATGCAAAGCAGAAGGGGCGAAGATATGTCTTCAGCTTAGCTGTGGACTGGGGAGAAATGCCTTTCCCTTTTCTGATGAGCAAATGGTTTCGTCTTCAGCAGTTCCTTCCTTCTACATGCCTGACACCCTTTGCAGGCCTTTGACCATTGAGGAAATTCATGACATCGTGGAGCATTACCGTATTGCGGCTCGTAATGCGATTCGTGCCGAAGCGGATGCAGTCGAAATTCACGCCCATGCCGGATATATGATTGACCAGTTCATGACCCCTATTTGGAATAAGCGAGAGGATGAATATGGAGGCAGCTTCGAAAACCGCATGCGTCTTGTTACTGAAATATATCATGCCATTCGTAGTGAGGTAGGAGAGGATTATCCCATTCTGATTCGTATGGCAGCTACGCACGACTTTCCCGGAGGGCGTACAATTGAAGAAGGCATTGAGATTGTTAAGTATTTGGAGCGGCTGGGAATCGATGCATTCGATATTGATGTGGGGAGCTATGAGCATAAACAGTGGATTGTTCCTTCTATTTATGCCGGCGAAGCCTGTATGCTGGACTATGCGGCAAAGATTAAGGAGGCTGTAAATGTCCCGGTCTTGAATGCGGGCACCTTTACACCCGAATCTGCAGAGAAAGCCCTGGCAGATGGTAAATGTGATATTGTAATGTTTGGCCGCCAGATGATTGCAGACCCGGATATGCCAAACAAGCTTCTGGATGGCGAGGGAGAGGATGTTCGTCCCTGCTTGTACTGCAACCAGGTTTGTGTTGGAAGGCTATATGAAAACAGGGTAATCTCCTGTGCCATCAATGCCCAAGCTGTATTTGAAAGGGATTATCCTCTGAAGAAAACCGACAAGCCTCGCAAGGTAGCCGTTATAGGTGGTGGCCCGGGTGGGATGGAGGCTGCTCGTGTAGCCGCACTGCAAGGGCATCAGGTCACGCTGTATGAAAAGAAGGATGTACTAGGCGGTCAGATAAATGCTGCTGCTACGCCCCCCTTTAAAGAAAGATTGCGGAAATTCAATCAATGGCAAAAGCTACAGATTAGGAAACTCGGCGTTGAGGTTGTTTTCAACAAAGAAATCACTGCCGACTCACCTGAGCTTATGGATGCAGACCGTATTATCGTTGCAATAGGTGCAAAGACATTTGTTCCCAACATTCCCGGAATTAATAACGGTAATGTGGTAGATATTTTAGATGCTCATCTCCATCCAGAACGCATTAAAGGAGAGAACATTGTGGTATGCGGAGGAGGAGAATCCGGCTGCGACTGTGCTTTAGAGCTTGCCATGGAAGGCAAAAATGTTACTATCGTAGAAATGCTTGACGACTTAGCGCCCAATGCGATGCTGGACAACCGGAATCCGCTCTTATTCCGCCTTGCCGACTATAAGGTGAAGCAGCTTACCGGTCACACCGTTAAGGAGATAACTTCTGGATATGTTCTTGCAACTGATAGACAGGGCTTGGAGCAAAAGATCCCGGCCGATACAGTAATAACCGCTTTTGGTATGAGACCCAATTCTGAGCCTGCCAACCGAATTGCGGAGAAATACTCTACCACAGCTATTATTGGCGACTGCGACAAGGTATATCAGATTTCAAAACCTGTGCGCGAAGGCTTCTTCGCAGCCTGGAGCATCCATTGACAGAGGGCTTTATGCTTCCAAACGAATGCAATTGAGGCAGTGACAAGCGGGCTAAGTAAGCGGAAAGTGTATAGCCTATTAATAGCAATTACATTGATAAATTCAAGCAAAATAGACCTCTTTTCCATACCACACCGGCAATGGTAGAGAGGTCTATTTTTTATTCGATCTGCGGGCATCCCTGTACAAAGGAATTATGATCCCGCTATATAATCTGCCTTTTATTCCTTTCCGCATCAAGGTCGATTCCATCATCCTCATACCATAATGAATGTATGAATTCCAAACAGCAGGGCTCACCCTCTTTAAATTCATTTCTGTGGGGCGTTTCGACCTCCAGCATCTGATCCCCGACCTTGACAAAGTATTCTACATTATCTGTCAGTATTATCCGCTTCTCGATTTTCGTGCGATAACCTCTTGTGTGATTTATATTGATAGCATTCGGGCGAACTGCAAGCAGCATTTCAGGCTTTGCCCCCTCATCAACATCGCAGGGGATTTCCTGGCTGAGATCCCCTTTGGGGTATGCCTTTCCGTCCTTTATCACAACCCTTATGAAGTTGGATTGACCCAGGAATTTATGTACAAACTTATTAATTGGCTTATTATACATATTCCTCGGCGTATCGATTTGTATAATGTTTCCCATATCCATAACCAGCATTCGATCTGACAATGCCATCGCTTCAGATTGATCGTGGGTGACAAAAATAATAGTGAAATTGTATTTTTTTTGCAGTTCCTTAATCTCAAATCTCATTGATTCCCTGAGCTTAGGATCCAGGTTGGACAAGGGCTCATCCAGCAGTAATACCTTAGGGCTGGTCACAATAGCTCTTGCAAGGGCAATGCGCTGCTGTTCGCCGCCTGAAAGGTCGGAGGGGTATACACTTTCCAATCCATTCAGATTTGTGTGCTTCAGAGCAATTTGCGTCAATCTTTTTATATCGCTCTTATTCATCTTTTGTACCTTGAGAGGGAATGCCACATTATCAAACACATTCATGTGAGGCCAAACCGCAAATGCCTGAAATACCATTCCAAGGCCTCTTTCCTCCGGCGGCACATATATGTTTTTGTCCTTTACAGATACCGCTTTTCCTCCTAAATGTATTTCACCCTCCGTCAAGTCTTCAAAACCGGCAACCATCCGCAGAGTAGTTGTTTTCCCGCAGCCGGATGGACCCAGAAAGGAAAAGCATTCTCCTTCTTCTATCTCAAGGCTAAAATTATTAACGGCTGTAATGGAGCCCAGCGTTTTGGTTGTAAATTTCTTTGTAACATTCTTTAGCACAATCTGCTTCATACCTTTATACCCCCTTACGATCTTTCGTTATTTGCGTTACGATCGTGTTGCAAATAATAATTAGCAAAATGGCAACAGATGCGAGTGCCGATGCCTGCGTAATATAGCCGTCACTTCTAAGAGAATAAATTGCTACGCCAAGTGTTCTCGTATAGGGGCCGTATAATAGAACCGATGTGGTCAGCTCGCGCATAGCCGGCAGGAAAATCAGGAAAAAGCCCGACACCATTGCGGGACGTATTAAAGGCAGGGTAATATCTTTCAGCGATTCCATGTGAGATGCTCCGCAGGATCTTGCGGCATCCTCAAGGGAATAGTGCACCTGTTGCAGGGAAGCGGAAGCGGATTTCATTGAAAAGGATAAATACCTGGCTATGTAGGCAATCAGTATAATCCATATGGTATTATACAGGTTGATTTTTGCGATCGCCCCCGACCAGGCGAGGATAACTCCAATTGCCAGCACTGTGCCTGGAATTGAATATGGAAGGATGGATATGACCTCCAGTACTTCCTTTCCTTTTGGTTTGATCTTAATAATAACGTAGGCAATCATTACACCAAGGAACATGGCTATTATTCCGGCGCTCACTGATAGGAAGAGCGAATTTCCTATGGCGTCGGAGACCATTTTGTTGTTAAAGAGTATATTAGTATAGTTCTTCAATGTAAAATTTGCTGGTATAAGGGGAAGCCCGTATGCTTTCAGCAGCCCGACCAGGAAAATCATTACCAGGGGAACCAGTACAATTACTATAAGTGAGAGAAAGGCAAATATCAGTAGAGGTTGCTTTGCCCCTCTTAGCTTTATCAGCATCGGCCGCATGCTTTTTCCTCTGATAATGTCATAGCTTCCGGACCGAAGGACAGCCCGCTGAAGAATCAATGCCGTGCCGACAATAAAGATCAGCAGCACTGATAATGCCGCACCCTCCCGTACTCCCTGGAAGTCGCCTGCCGCACGATTAATGAGCTGATATATTTTTGTCGGCAGTGTATAAATGTTTTGTGAAAACCCTAAAATCGAAGGGACTCCAAAATGGGACAGGGAGGAAATCAGTATGAGTAACGCACCGGCAGAAATAGCCGGTAATACCAGCGGCAGCGTTATCTTTCTGATTACATATCCCTGCTTTGCTCCCGAAATACGAGCTGATTCCTCCAGCGTGGGATCCATTCTCTCCAGAGCACTCACTACCTGCATAAAGACAAAGGGAAAATAGTAGGACACCTCCACAAATACTATTCCCCAGACAGAATTAATGTTTATTGGTGCTTCAGCTAAGTTGAAGGTTTGCATCAGCCAATTGTTTAGGTAGCCTCCTCTGCCTGAGAGCAGCAAGTCCCATGCCATGGCTCCGAAAAATGGAGGGAACATATATGGAATTGTAAACAGGCCTCTCATAAGACCCTTCAGGGGGATATCGCTTCTTCCCAGCAGCCAGGCATAAAAAATGCCCATTATGGTGCCGAATACGGTAACACATAGAGCTATAATAACCGTATTTTTAATGGCACCAAGATTATCACCGCTAAAAATGACATTGATAAACAGCTGTACGTCAAGATTACCTTCATAAAAAAATGCGTTATAGATGATCATAAAAAGCGGAATAATAACCACGATAAATAGAATAATAAAGCTCAGCATTGTCAGCATTCCATCCAGACGAACACGTTTTCCATCCTGTCTGGCCAAATCCTTGTTTCTTATTCCGATTCTCATGATTCAACCTCCTCAAGCGGTTCTTCATAATAAAATACTCTTGCAAAATCCAGCCCGACAGCTTCGCCCTCCATATATTCTCTTGACTGTAAGGTATCCAGTGTATTTCTCTGCACCCGTATTTCCCTGTTACCCAGCTGAATAAAATAGTTATATTGGCTTCCGAGAAAGGTTGCACTTTTAATTATTCCTTTTACAGCAGAGTTCTCGCTGAAAAGAATATCCATTGGGCGTATCCCCATAACATAGTTGACGTTGTCCTTTATTTCAGCCGGTACCTCATGATTAACCTTCATATGCTCACCCACATCTATATATAATCCATCTTGCTTTTTCAAAAGCGGAATAAAGTTTGATACACCCATAAAAGAGAAAACAAATCTATTTGACGGCTTATATATAATTTCCTCATCCGTGCCTGTCTGGCATATGTACCCGTGAACATCCATAATGGCAATCTTGTCACATAGCTTCAATGCCGCTTCCTGATCATGTGTGATGTAGATGAAGGTTGTTCCCGTATTTCTTTGAATAGATCTGATTTCCTCCAGCATTTCTTCCCGCAGCTTAAGGTCCAGGTTTGTAATCGGTTCGTCCAACACAATCAGTTGATCAGAGGATACTAATGCCCTTGCGATTGCAACCCTTTGCTGCTGCCCGCCGGACAACTGAGAGGGTAAATGCTTTTTGTATTCCGTCATTCTTACCTGTGACAAAGCATAATCGGCTCTTTTAGTAATTTCCTGCTTTGGAACCTTCCTCTTTTTCATAGGATAGATAATGTTTTCGTATACTGTCATATGCGGCCATACAGCATAATCCTGAAATACGACACCTATATTTCTTTTTTCCGGCGCAATGTTAATTCGTTTGTCGGCACTATAAACGCAGGTTTTTCCAACATAAATGTTTCCCTTCTCCGGCTTGATAAACCCGCAAAGACAGCGTATCAGCGTTGTTTTGCCGCAGCCAGAGGGCCCGACAATGCCCATGATCTGGCTTTCATCTATTTCCAGTGAATAGTCCTTCAAAATGGTGTTTGAACCATATCTGAACGTAATATTTTCAAATTTCACGCTTGCCATGATTGACTTGGTCTCCTTTATAAGAAATCCTGCTTAAAAAGCTGTGATGACAAATCTGGGGAGTGCTGCCACTCCCCAAATATCGGTTCGCTTATTTTTGCATTCGGCTACTTAAAGATCTTGTCGTATTCGCTCAAGAATTCCGTATCATGCTCCGCAATATATGCATTGTCTATCGTCATTGACCTTGCAACGATTTCATCAATAGATAATGCGCCTTCTTTTATTACATCATTACGGATGGGTGAGCAGTCATTTGCCGCCAAAATTTGCTGCCCTTCAACAGAGAGGATAAAGTCAAAAAGCAGTTTTGCGTTATCTTGATTTTTTGAATCCTTAATCAGAGCAATTGGGCTTGAAATCGCAACTAAGTCTTCGTCGGGGTAGACGAATTTTATTGTGGAACCGTCCTTCTCAAGGGTTTGTGTTACATAGTCGACAGCGATGCACACCTTGTATGCATTCGCGGCAACCTTGGTATGTGTAGAAGTAGTGCCGCTCTCCAATTCGGTTCCATGCTCCTTAAGCTTCTTAAAGAAATCAATTCCGTACTTATCGTTTTCCATCATACCGGCGACTAAATAAAATGTAGTGCCCGATTCGCCCGGATCGGTCATAACGATCTGGTTCTTGAATTCATCCTTCAATAAATCATTCCACACTCTTGGCGCATCTTCTTCTTTCACATTATTTGTGTTGTATGCAAATCCCATAGCTATCAGTCTTCCGCCAACGTAACAATTATCCGGATCCTTGAATGCCGCGTCTATGTTTGCCGCCTCAGGCGAGTCGTAAGCTTCCAATATTCCCTGTTCCTTGAAGGTAATGTAATTGGAAGGGTCTCCGACCCAAACAACATCGCATGCGATCTGCCCGGACTGTCTCTCTGTTGCAAGCTTTGTTGCTACTTTACTGGTACCTGCAGCGTAATAGTCCATTTTTATCTTTGGATATTTTTTCATGAAGCCTTCCTTTACAGCTTCCAGCTGTGCTTCCTTTAGAGAAGAGTATAGCATTACATTCCCGCTCGGTTCCGGTGCGGGTTCTGTTTCTGAGCTTGCAGCTGTAGAATCCTTCTTTTCCGTCTCGCTCTCCTTTACAGCATCTGCACCTGATTGCGCCGCAGCAGGTGTTTCTTCGGCTCCATTTGCCTTCTCTGCACTTCCTCCGCAGGCTGCCAGACAGATTATCAATACACCTGCCAACAATAAACTGAGTAACCTTTTAAACATAATAAACCTCCTCAAAGAATCTGCTATCTGCTTCAAGCATATCAAACAATATTTTTTTGAATAGTATAAATTGTGGATATTAACTATAATCTCCAATATTTAAACTATTACTTTGTGCATATTTCATTTATATTGTAGATTAGGTTCATTGTATTTTCTATAACCTTGATGTAAAGTTGCTAATACGATATTATTAGATAGAGGTGAGTCTTGTGTCCGCTAAGTCGCTTTTGCTCTCCGTGAAAAAGAAGCTTCCGAGGTTACCCTATAGCTTTGTCACCTGGATATCACATTTTGCAGTATTACTTATTTCTTCTACCATTATTATGATAATGCTAAATCGAAGCTATGGACAAGCGACAATATCCACCATTACTTCTTTGAATGCGGAGCTGACCAATTACGTTGAAAAGACATCCTCGCAGATTCAAAACATGATTAAGTACAATGGCTTCTATACTTTTTATACACCCTCTGTCAAAAAACTACGCCATCCGAATGAACTCACCAATTTCGAAGTCATGTCGGGAATCCGTGATTTAAATGCTCTTGTAAGCACCAGTACATACATCCACTCTGTTTATGTCTATAGTGCAGGCAATCAATACATATATACAACTGATGAATTAGGCTCAAATACATTAGATGATTTCCACGATAAGAGTGCTGCCGAAATCTTTAGGGGAGGGGTATCACAGGAAGACTCCTTCGAGCCTTTATATCGTCCGCTTTTGTATAAAAACGAGAATAATATCGAGTATATTTACTCCTTCATTCTTTATGAATCAAACAACGAGAAAGATTATGATAATGCGTTAATGATAAATGTTTATGAAAATGAATATAACAATAGTTTTTTTAGTTCAAACTATGATAAGGAAATTATTCTTGTAAAGGATACCGGCCAGGTAATTCTTCATTCGAAAATTGAACCCACGGCTTCAGAAGGCATTAATCAACTGGTTATGAAAGAGATTCTTGAATCGGGAAAAAACAGTGGACATATTATTGATGAGCAGCATAAAGATAAACCCATTTATTTGTATTCTTACATGAATCAGACCGGAAGGTACCTAATTCGCCATCTTAAATATGCCGATGTCATGAATAATCTAACCAGCATAAAGAGGCTATCTTTATCTATTGTTCTGACAATAGTTGTATCCGGGTGCATTGTATCGCTTATTATGTTAACCAGAATGTATCTTCCTCTGAAAAAAATAATTTTTTCACTATCCGGCCAGGCCAAAGCCGATAAGGGTAGTGATGCAATCTTAAAAAACTTAGATTACTGGGTTCAGGATAGAGTACAGGATAAGCATGAATACGCTGCTTTGGTAAAACAAGAATTATTAAATCAGGTGCTGACCTCGCCTGTTTCGCCGATTGAAAATACAGAGCAGAACTTTCTGCAGTATGGTATTGATCTGGTACCAGATATGCCACTTTATCTCTTGCTTGTGGTAGATATTTCACCGAGGGAGGGTGTCGAAGCTATCAAAAAAGCATTTCCTCTTACGCACATGGAAGGAATATCGGTTGATGAGCAGACTATATTTTTTATCCAGCCGGATCAACAAACCGGTATAGATTCGATTTGCCACTTTTTACTAGGTTCAGGGGTTCGAATCTGCATTCACAGCAACCCCATTTTTGACTTTCAGAGAATAGAGCGCTCATATCTGCGTTTAAAGGAGCTTTATTCCTTAAGGATTTTTCATCCTCATGTGAATATTCTGTCTGATCATTTTCTAGATTCCCAGAACAAGAAGAATATCTATCCCGAGCAACAGGAAAGTAAAATCGTTCTTGCGTTGCGCAGCGGGAAATATGAAAATGCAATCGCCCTGTACCGGGATTGGATGAAAATAATCTCTCAACACCGCTATAGCATCATCGTCTTTGCCCTCAAGAGACTTTACCTGACAATAAAGCCTTTGCATCAACTGGTCATATCGTCTTCAAGCAAGCCAGTGATGCAGGCTGATTTGGATTTTATCGAGGATAAGCTTAGAGTGATAGAAGATATCGAAGAATTCAATCAAATGTTCTATTCTCTATTTTCACAAATTTGTGATAAGGTGTCCCAGGACAAAACAGAGAAAATCGAAAAAGTGATTCAGGAAATCAAATCAATTGTTGAAGAAAACTATGCGGACCCCAATCTATCTCCGCAATCTATTTCCGATTCAATTAACCTATCCGCAACATATATCGGGAAGTTGTTCAGATCCTGCGAGAAATGTTCCATCAGTGACTATATCAATAAAATACGAATCGACCATGCGCAGAAATTGCTATTGAACAAGGATATGACAGTCAAAGAGGTTGCGCAGAAAGCAGGCTTTGTAAATATTTCCTACTTCTTCACTCTGTTTAAAAATTATTGCAATATGTCTCCTGCAAGTTATAGAAAGAAGCGCTTATCTTGAAGAAGGGACCAGATGAATTGCCGACTAAAATTTTCATTGACATTGTCTGGAATCGCCCCTATAATAGGTGTTGTAATAAATAAGAAAGAGTCAATTTTTAGCGAGAAGGGAGCTGTATTGATGTCCGCGAGAAATGTAAAGGTGGTTTCTCACTAACTTAATATTGGCACAGGAGCACAAAAATACCTCTGTCAGTTACGAAAGGTTTTGTTTGTGTTGCCTATGCAGCTTTTTTCGAGCAACCAGGTGGTAAGAGCGAGTAACACGCATTGGTAGCGTGTTTTTTATTGCCTTCATACAGGATGAAGGAATTCGCGTCAATTAGGATGAATTTCACTTTCTAACCCGCAGGTGGTCGTTATCTGCGGGATTTTTGTCTCCTTTTTCGGGCTCCGGCTGCTCACAAATGAACTACCAGAAATAGTTGCACAATAGGATTATGTATATTTTGGAGGGTTTTAAGTTGAATTTAACAGATTACGGGTTTATCCCGACAATGATGCCGGAGGGCAGGAGTGGCACGCCGGCAAGAATTACAGCAGTATACAAAGAAATGTATGAGCTCATATGCGAATACGGTCATGCTTATGGCAGGCTGAAGACTAGTATATATTACCGGGGTGGGCAGGAGGAGTTCCCAACAACAGGTGATTTTGTGCTGATAAATTATAATCCGAGTGGTGATAGTGTGATTAATAAAACTCTGAAAAGAAAATCATTTTTTTCCAGGCGTGATCCGACGCCAGGTCGAGGGGAACAATCGATTGCCGCAAACTTCGATTATGTATTTATCATGCAATCATTGAACAAGGATTTTAATACTAAAAGGCTGGAGAGGTATATAACCCTTGCAATGCAGTCAGGTGCCATACCTGTAATCCTCCTGACAAAGGCTGATTTGCTTGATGATTACACTACCCATGTTAGGGCAGTAGAGAAAATAGCAGGGGGTGTAGGAGTATATGCGGTGAGTGCGAAAACCGGATACGGGATAAGCGACCTGGGTGATTACCTCAAACCTCGTAAAACCATTGTTTTGCTTGGATCGTCCGGTGTAGGCAAGTCGAGCCTTGTCAATTTATTAGCCGGCGATGATATTATGGCGGTAAAGGGGATTCGTGAGGATGACTCGAAAGGCCGTCATACTACTACACATCGTCAATTGATTATGCTATCTAGTGGTATAATGATTATCGATACACCCGGGATGCGCGAGCTTGGCATGTGGGATGTAAGCAGTGGCCTTGGTGAAGCCTTTGGCGATGTGGAAAGCTATTTGGGTCGGTGTAAGTTCAACGACTGTCGCCATCAGAGCGAACCGGGCTGCGCAATCAAGGCGGCAATTGCCAGTGGTGAGCTTCCCCACAAACGCTGGGAGAGCTATTTGAAGTTGAAGCATGAAGCGAGGTATTCCGACAACAAGGCAGGCTTTCTTCAAGATAAGCAGCAGCGGGACAAGGACATTAGCAAATTCCAGAGGCAGAATAAAAGTGTGGATTACCGACACCTTGCTTGCGCTGAGAGCTTTGCCTGCAAGGTCTGTGGGACACCTATTGTGCCTGAGGGGGCAGGCAGCCAGCACCGTAACCATTGCCCAAAATGTCTGTCCAGCATTCATGTTGACGAAGAGCCGGGCGACCGGGCATCGCTATGCAAAGGAATTATGGATCCGATTGGTGTATGGGTGCGCAAGAATGGTGAATGGGCAATTATTCATCGCTGCCGTTCGTGCGGCGTACTCAGCTCAAACAGGATAGCGGCGGACGACAATCCCACTCTTCTTATGTCTATTGCGGTCAAACCTTTGGCGGCTCCACCTTTCCCCTTAGGACAGCTGGAACATAGGCTTGATTAATGGCGTGCAGGAACAAATTGACAGCATCGGTCCCCATCTTGTAACTTGATGGGGATCAATGCTGAATCAGCTCGCTTTCCTCCTTCGCTATTCTTGCTTGCGCTATTTGCTACTGCTGTCCTTGTCGGCCTTATTGAGAGCCTCCAGCCTCTTGTTCAGCTGTTCAAAATGCTGCTTTTGAAGCTGGAGCTGTTTGTTTTGAAAGTCTATCCTGGTACGCTTTTCATCCTCAATTCTTTCTTCCTGCAGGTAGAGCTCCAAGGCTTCTTTTATATTAGTTGCCCTTTCATTGTGCAAATAGGAGATGAGCTTTGTCAATATTTCATCAGTTTGATACTCTACACTTACCCTGCACTCCTTTTGCAAAAAATCATTGTTCTCTTTTATTTTGGCATCAATCGCATCTATTTCGCTTCTATATTCTTTTGCGATATTTTTAGCTGCCCTCAGCAGCAGCTCCTGATCCGAAACCCGGCGCCAATCTGCCAGCTCGTTTCTCCTTTCCCTAATCGATCTTACTTCATTTTCTAGCTTATGGATCAGGTCATTTATCTGCAAGTCATATTCGATCAGCTGTTTTTTATGTTTATCGATCTGAAAAAGAGCCTCAGAATGGCTTAGCTGCATTTTTGCTAGGAGATCATCCTTTTGCTTATTTAGCTTTGCTATTTCTTCGCTGTGTTGCTTAATTTTTCTCTCCCTGTAATTGCTTTCATGAACACTTAGCTTGTCCTTTAACGGGCGCAAAATGGACTTAACAAATCCATTATTCATAAAATTCGACAGGGTAGATATGTTATCCATGGTCTTTTCATGCTTTGCATCGGAACGGTTCATCATCTCATCGATTTGAAAGACTCTAGCTGATTGGGCGATCAGCTCATTCAAGCTAGCCCTAACCTTCTCTCTTTCAGTAGATATGCCCTGTATTTTGCTATTGAATTCCTTTTTTGTAGTGTAAATCTCATGATCCAACCCTGAGAGAAAGAGGTCTGATTTTTCTTTTATAGCTGTATTTTCATCATCTATCGCTTTTTGAATTTCGCTTTCTATATGGGTCTTTTGCTTGAGCAGAAGCTGATTAGTTCTCAGGGTATTGCGAGCCTCCGTTAAATTCTGCATCAGATTTTTGACTTCTTCATTCATCAGAATCCCTCGCAATCCATGTACGCCCTTGCAAACGCCACAAGCCTGCTTATTGCCTTTCTGCGATAATTGTACTTGAACCAATAAGACTGGGTAACGGTGATTTTCTATTTAAGACATCTTACGAGTATATCCTCATGCCTTTTGACATCTAGTTCGATACGGTTTTGCTGCTCTATTGCCTGCTGATATCCATCAAATAGGGCTTCAACCTTCGGCTTAATTTCATGCTCCAAGGTTATTTCAATCCTCTGCTGTCCCTTTTCAAGGCTAAGTATACTTTCTTCAAGCCCTTGTTGTCCCTCTTCAAGGCTAAGTATACTTTTTTCAAG
>JAAYBT010000042.1 GCA_012730015.1 Clostridiaceae bacterium | reverse complement strand
TTATTCAGAATATGCTGAGTATCGTGTCCATGAAAAATATTGCTCTGACGCAGAAAATTGAATTCACCTCAAAACGCACCACCCGTGAAAAACTACTGGCCTACCTTTCGGCTGAGGCCAAGAAATCGGGGAGCGGCCACTTTTGCATTCCATTTAACCGGCAGGAGCTCGCGGACTACCTTTCCGTCGAGCGCAGCGCCATGTCGGCCGAGCTTTCGAAACTCAGGGACGACGGTGTTCTAAAGTTTTACAAGAATCAGTTTGAGCTGTTATAGGCGTCAGGTGCAAGGTGGCTGCAGCTCCAATCAAATACAGAATGCAAGCAACACAAAAAGCTATAGGTACCTTCTATATTAATAGCATTGACGAAGAAAATAGCACTGGAGAGCACGAATATCTTCAGGATGGTCTTTTTTACGGCCGTTAGAAAATTCCGTTTATTGACATAGCAATTCTATTTATGTATAATTGATAAGTTAACATGTTAATTATTAACATATAAAAACATATATTCCATACGCAGCATATAGGAGCTTCTGCAATTAGGCAGTATGAGGGAGGAAACTATTGAATGAAACGATTCGTTAGAAAACTGCTTTCGCCCGGCCTCGTATTATGTATTGTCTTTAGTATCTGTACAGCAGTTACTGTAAAAGTTTATGCGGATGAAGTAAATCAGATAGATGAATTCGAAGGACACTGGGCAGGAGAAACACTCAGCGAGTGGGTAAAGCTTGGCTTGCTGAAGGGTGATAGTAACGGTAATCATAATCCCGATAAAGAAGTATCACGTGCTGAATTCATGGCTCTTGTGAACCGTGTGATGAACTACACGGCTAAAAGCGACAGCATTAAAGGCTTTATAGATGTTTCTCCAAAAAAGTGGTACTATGATGAGGCTGCAAAGGCTCTTAATGCAGGATATATAACCGGTACCGCAGCCAACAAGCTCTCGCCGGAGGATGCCATCACAAGAGAACAGGCAATCACTATAATATCAAGAATAAAGGGCATTAATCCAAACAGTGATATTGGTATTCTATCCAAGGTAAGTGATTCTACTAAATTATCGGGCTGGGCGAAAGGACCTGTCGCCGGAGCGATACAGGAAGGTCTTGTTACTGGAAGCAATGGAAGGGTAAGCCCCAGGGCAAACACTACGCGTAGTGAAGCGGTCGTGATTCTGGATCGCCTACGAACCGATACAAAGGTATACTGTTTCTCCGGTACATATGGGCCTGAAAGCGGTACAGCAACGGCCGGCAATGTTGTTATTGCCTCATCGGGCATAATGCTTCGCAACATGATAGTAACTGGTAATCTGGAGATATTAGAAGCAGTCGGAGACGGAGAGGCTACTCTGGATAATGTTATTGTAAATGGAAAGCTAGTTGCCAAAGGCGGCAGCCCTGTAATAATAGCCGCTACTGATGTCGATAGTGAAGTCCGGGGAGACGCCGATACAGGCGGAAGCATAATTCCGAGCGGAGGCGGAAGCATAATTCCGAGCGGAGGCGGAAGCATAATTCCGAGCGGAGGCGGAAGCAAGAGCGGAGGCGGAAGCATAATTCCGAGCGGAGGCGGAAGCAAGAGCGGAGAAAGCAGTGGGAGCGGTGGAAGCAAGAGCGGAGGAAGCAGTGGGAGCGGTGGTAGCAAGGATGGAGGAAGCATTGGTGATAAGGGCGGAGGAAGCGGCGATGATAAGGGCGATAAACCATCACCGCGCAACACCTATTACATAAGGCAGGGGGCAGGCGGCACTAACAACGGGATTGACTGGAACAATGCCTTGACTGAGCTTCCGGATGTCTTGGAGAGGGGAGCAACCTATTACATTGCTTCAGGTACTTACCCCTCCTACAAGTTTGATGATCCGGAGCAAGGAAATGCGTATATTGAAATAAAGAAGGCAACAGTCGATGATTATGGTACTGATGTTGGATGGAAGAATGGTTATGCGGCAGGAGTCGCACTTTTTACGGATGATAAAGGCCCCATTTTTCAATTTAGTACGGGATATTACATTATTGACGGACAAACAGGCAGTGAAGATTCTGGACATGGAATAAAGCTATATAATCCGATGAATATAGAACCACATAAAGGCGGAAATTGTATGCAGATCCCCACTGGTACACAAGTCCGTCATTTGACATTAAGGCATATAGAAATGGAAGATGCAGGGTGGGCAGGCTCAGCAAAGGACGAGGCATACAAAACACGGACGGTATATGCCACGGGTGCTACAGCACATATCACATTTCAATATTGTTATATTCATGAATCAGGTCAGGAATGGATGTTGTTTTCCAATCCTAAATCCGATTTTCTGGTAGAGCATTGTTATTTTAAGAATGGAGGCTCTGGATCTTCCGATTACCATTCAGTTGGAGTATGGCATCGTAGTAGCGGTGGAGACATGAATATACATATCCGGTATAACACATTTGAAAACTTCGCCGCGACCGGAGGGACCGGATACATCAGTTTAGGGTATCGTGGGGATCCCGATACCCCTACATATAGCAGCGGCTACTATATCTACGGGAATGTATTCAAGGAAACGAGTTCGATAGCAGGCCCCAGCCGTGCGATTGGAAGCAATGGAGCAAATGGAGGTCCGTTTTTATCTGATGTAAGAATATATAACAACGTTTTTTACCAAATGAGAAATAGATCGGGGAATATAACATTAGCAAATGAAGGGGATAACAACCTGGTTGCTAATAATATCTGGTACAAGTGTGACAGGGATCCGTCATTAATAAATATCGAGGAAAATAATAACATAAAAAACGATCTGACATATGATCCGTTTATCGATGCTGCGAATGGTGATTTTGGGCTTTCACGTGAATTACCAGGAGGCATGGAATTGAATGAGCCTTTCAATAAGGATAGAGAAGGAACTATCAGAGGAAAAGATAATGTATTGGATAGCGCTCATTGAATGGTTGAATAAAGAGCGGATAAGCTTTATAATGTTATAAGACCTTGGACTTCTATCAGCACAAATAGTTGAAGTTCGCATTTAAGTTTTTGGGGGGTATAAACTCATGCTCTTGTACATAGCACTTGCAGTCGGAGCTCTTTTCGTACTGTTTTGGTGCGCTCAACTCATATTTTTCAGGCTTCATATGAATTGGACGAACCTGATCATACCATCGGATGAGGAGGATGAGTCGGTTGGTGTCAGCATTATTCATCCAATAAAGGATTTGGATTTTGAATTGGAAAAAAACCTTGAGTCCTGGTTCAGGCAAAACTACACAGGGCCCGTACAGCACATATTCAGTTTTCAAACACCTGATGATCCTGCATTGCCGATTGTTCAATCAATCATTGATGAGCATCCCGATGTTGATTGCCAGGTGATTATAAACCCGGTAATAGAAGGCCTAAACGGTAAAAGCTCCAATATGGTTTATGGCATGAAACGAGCAGTTTACGACATTGTACTTTTTGGAGACAGTGATATCAGAGTCAAACAGGACTTTATTTCAAAAATGGTTCGCCCTCTAAAGGAAGAGAAGGTTGGCATGACTACCTGCGGTCAAGTCAATATAGGCGGGCGTGACTTTTGGACCAGGTTTTTCACATTTACCCAAAATACTGAGACAGATTTCATTTGGGCCTTCTTAACCAAGCTGGGCATCGATGTGGGTGCGACAGGGGCAGCGTTTGCGATGAAAAAGAAGGTGATCGAAGAGGTAGGTGGACTTGAGGCTTTTGGAGGTTCGCTTCTTGAGGACCTCCATTTGGGAAATACCCTTTATAAAATGGGCTATAAGCTGATACTCGGGCCTTTCATCGAATGCCATGTCCAGAAGCTTGAAAGGGAAAAGTCCTTTAACTATGCCAGGCGTATAGCAGTCGGAATAAAAGCTCATATAGCAGTCGAGCTTCCGGCATTCGTTTTAATGATGTTCTGGTATTGGATTATATTTTTCCTGGGTATCATTTTTGTAAATCCATATGTAATTTATTTATCATTCATATACATGTCACTGAGGATAATCCACGGCCTTATGATGAGAGTGCTGACAAAGAACAGTATTATGCTAACGGATGTTATAACGCCACTGTTTTTTGATCTGTTTGCTACCTTTTATCTGCTATTCTCCATCCGTAACAAGTCCATTAGCTGGAGAGGGATAGAATACTCGGTGAAGAAGGGCGGATACATAGAAAACATAGTCTATGACAGTGAAGACTATGATGAGCTTGAAAAGCAGTTAAAGGCCTGATTGTTAAAGGCTCAAGAGGAAACTGATGCCAGCTCCTTGCGGTATATTCTGTATGTTTTGTTGTGAACGGCTCCAGCACCTTCAATGTCTGCTCTCATCCTAAGATTAGTTTCGCCTATGGTAGAGGCTTCGCCACGTGTGAAGCCATTTTTCATTGCATTCATAAAGGCGGTATAGTAAATCGCGTAAGAGACGCCCTTGCCCCTGAACTCGGGTATAACGAACATGGCAAAGACTCTTGCGCATTTGATTCTTTTCTTGTAATAAAGATACTTCAATGCTCCTAATGGCGTAATTCTGCCGTTTAGGTGGATTAGTACCTCGTTGTAGTCGGGAAGTGCAATTGCAAAGCCAATCGCTTCGTCCCCGTGCCGTGCGATTGGTATAAGCTCAGGGTCTGCGAGAGAGACAAGTCTTTTTGCTATATCTCGCACCTCCTCAAGGGATGGAGGTACCAAATCGGGCCAATCATCAGGCATAGCTTTGTCCATTACATATTTGAGAGACTCAATTTCTCTATCTAGATTTTTTAGGTCCAGGGTATCAACCCTAAAATCATAACGCTTCTGTGCGTACTCTATTGCCTTTGTAGGATTCTGCTGGAAGGCTGTCTTGTCTATGTTATAGGCATAGACATCATAATCCTTTGAAAATCCGAATCGCTCGATAAATTCCATGTAATAGGAAGGATTGTATGAATTCATAAGTGTAGGTGGTTCATCAAAGCAATCTACGAGGAGTCCTTTGTTCTCATCTCCATCGGTTCCGGTGACAGCACATGGGCCACAAATAAAGTCAGCCCCATTTTGCTTTGCCCACAGGCAGGCGGTTTCAAGCAGCATTTCGGCGACCTCATAATCCTTGATGCACTCGAACATGGAGAAAAAGGCCATATTCATTTTCTTCTTCTCATTGAGATTTGTATCGATACCGGCATATACTCTTCCGACAGCTTTGCCATCTTTCATAGCTAAAAACATCGTGTAAATGATTTTACTAAGTGTTGGATTCTTAACCGGATCAAGAGAAGCCTTGATATCGCTTAATAATGGCGGCACCCAGTTCGGGTCGTCCTTGTATATGCTCCATGGGAGCTTTATGAATTGCCTCATATCTGATTTTGTAACCACTGTCCTTATTTGGGGCTTCATTGGATAATCCTCCTTGAGTAAAAGTACCTTTAAAGTCATTATTAATTGTATCACTACCTTATCATCACCGCAATGAATAGTAGGTTGGCCGGGTACCTAATATTTTCAGCTGCTTGCATCACAAAAGGCCTGCATAAATGAATTGTTGACTAGAGTTTAAAAAGCTGATATGTTAGTTTTATACCACACTTTCATATTTTACAATGTTAAAGTGTGAACATTATTCATTTAGGAGATGTCTTGTATGAACTCGAAAATACAGGATTTATGGACGGATGGATTATTTGAGGCAATACTACTTTTAGAAAATGCAGAAGAGTGTTATAATTTTTTCGAAGACATCTGCACTGTATCTGAGATAAAGGCTATGGCTCAGAGACTGGAAGTGGCAAAAATGCTGAGAGCAGGGTATACTTACATGGACATCAGTGAGAAGACTGGTGCGAGCACTGCCACGATTAGCAGAGTCAATCGTTGCTACCATTATGGTGAGGACGGCTATAAGACCGTGCTTGATAGGCTTGAAGGGAAAGGAAGATAAGAAATTTGCTCAGAAGTCTTCTAATAGGCTTTTTGATATTTTCGGCACTCTCATCCAATGGGGCCGGTGCTCAGAGTACTAAAAGCGTCAATATTACTACCGATATGTTACTGGAGCTTTTTAATACCGTGGCTGTAAATGCCGGCAGGGTCGGTGTGCATTCAACTACGGACAAAGCTGCTGCTCTTTGTGATGCAAGTAAAGCATCCGCACTTTTATCTGCAAGAAGGGGAGCAGGTTTTTTTGCTTGCGGGTCTTTGGATACAAGTGAAACCGACGACTTCTTCAGCAGTTGTGCAGCTTTATGGCCTGAGTATTGCGATTATAATTACAATAGCCCGGCTCAAAAGCTATTCATTATGCACGCTCAGCCCATAAACTCGGGAGCTCCTTATTGTGTTTCCGGTCTGTCGCCTCCATATTTTAGGGTTTAATTTGTTGTCCTAAAATAACGATTGGAGGTATTTATGTTTAAAAGAATTTTTGAAAAGGTTATAGGATCCTACAGTGATAGAGAGCTAAAAAGAATTATTCCGCTGGTGGATGAAATAGAGTCATTGGAGCCTGAAATCCAGGCCTTGTCAGATGAAGAGCTTAAAGCAAAGACGCCTGAGTTCAAAAAGAGGCTGGCGGATGGTGGAACGCTGGATGATATTTTACCTGAGGCATTTGCCGTTGTCAGGGAGGCCTCTGTCAGAGTTCTTGGAATCAAGCATTTCCGGGTTCAATTAATTGGAGGTATCATACTTCATCAGGGTAGAATCGCCGAAATGAAAACAGGTGAAGGTAAGACCCTTGTAGCTACGTTGCCGGTTTATCTGAATGCACTTGCGGGAAAGGGCGTTCATATCATAACGGTCAACGATTATCTAGCCAGGCGTGACAGCGAGTGGATGGGCAAGATATATAGCTTTCTTGGTCTCTCTGTAGGACTCATTGTACACGGGTTGGACAATGCGCAAAGAAGAGAGGCATATAACTGCGACATTACTTATGGTACCAATAATGAATTCGGATTTGATTATCTTAGAGACAACATGGTCATCTATAAAAATGACAGGGTTCAGCGGGAACAGCATTATGCAATTGTTGACGAGGTTGACAGCATATTGATCGATGAGGCCAGGACGCCGCTCATTATCTCAGGTGCCGGGGATAAATCGACGGACCTTTACAAAAGGGCGGATTCATTTGCCTCAAGGCTCAAGGCTAAGGTAGTTGCCGAATCTGACGATAAGCAGAGCGATGAGGACGTGGAGGCTGACTATATTGTTGATGAGAAGGCACATACGGCTGCGCTTACTGCCAGGGGCGTGACGAAGGCAGAGCAGTATTTTGGGTTGGAAAACCTTTCTGACCCAGATAATTTGACCATATCCCACCACATAAACCAGGCTGTAAAGGCTTATGGACTGATGAAGAGGGACAGGGAGTATGTGGTCAAGGATGGGGAAGTTATAATTGTCGATGAGTTTACCGGACGCCTAATGTACGGCAGACGCTACAGTGATGGTTTGCACCAGGCGATTGAGGCGAAGGAGAACGTCAAGGTCGAAAGGGAAAGCAAGACCCTGGCGACTATCACATTCCAAAACTATTTCAGGATGTATAGTAAGCTTGCAGGCATGACGGGAACGGCATTGACCGAGGAGCAGGAATTCCAGACTATATACAAGCTGGACGTAATCGAGGTTCCGACTAATATGCCCATGATTAGGATTGACAGCCCAGATTGCGTTTATAAGAATGAAAAGGGAAAGTTTAATGCTGTAATCGATGAGATAGCAGCCTTGCATAAGAAAGGCCAGCCTGTACTGATAGGTACTATTTCCATTGAGAAATCCGAGCTTCTGAGCATTATGCTAAAGCGAAGAGGCGTTCCTCATCAGGTCCTGAATGCCAAGTTCCACGACAAGGAGGCTGAAATCATTGCGCAGGCCGGTAAGCTTGGCGCTGTTACGATTGCCACCAATATGGCAGGCCGTGGTACCGATATTGTCCTTGGAGGTAATGCTGAATTCATGGCCAAGCAGGAGCTGAGGAAGCAAGGCTACAGTGAAGAATTGATAAGTGAATCCACAAGCTTCAATGATACTTCTGATGAAGAGGTTTTGAATATTAGGGCGGCTTTTAAGCAGCTTAACGATGAATATAAGAAGCGGAACAGCATTGAAAGGGAAAAGGTCCTAGAGGCCGGAGGCCTTTACATCATAGGCACAGAGCGACATGAATCCAGGCGTATTGATAATCAGCTCAGAGGTCGTTCGGGCCGTCAGGGAGACCCGGGAACTTCGCGCTTCTATATTTCACTGGAGGACGATCTAATGAGATTGTTCGGTTCAGATAGGCTGTCGGCAATTGTTGAAACCCTTGGCCTTGAGGATGATCAACCTATCGAGCACAAAATGCTGTCCAATGCTATTGAAAACGCTCAACGAAAAGTTGAGGGCAAGAACTTTGATATCAGGAAGCATGTTCTGCAATATGACGATGTAATGAACAAGCAAAGAGAGGTTATTTACGGTCAGCGTAAGCAGGTGCTGGACGGCGAAAATCTCAGGGATTCCTTCATGAAAATGATCGAAAACAATGTTAATAATCTGGTATCTGCATATTGCTCGGAAAGCGATTACCCTGACATGTGGGATTGGGAAGGAATAAGGACCCAGTCTCAGGAACTCTTAATACCAGAGAGCGAGCTCACTCTTTCCAGCGAGAAGATGGAGGGCTACACAAGAGAAGATTTGAAGGAGACTCTTTACAACACTTTGGTAGAAGCATATGAAGCCAAGGAGGCAGAATATGGTTCCGAGATGATGAGGGATCTGGAGAGGATTGTTCTGCTGCGGGTAGTCGATGAAAGGTGGATGGATCATATCGATGCCATGGATCAGCTACGGCATGGTGTTGGTATGCGTGCCTATGGACAGCGTGATCCTGTTGTGGAATATAAATACGAAGGCTTTGAAATGTTTGAGGAAATGATTAGGAGTATACATCAGGATTCCGTTAAGATGATTCTTCGTTTGCGTGTGAATCGTGAACAGGGTGTGCCAAAAAGAGAAAAGGTTGCTGAGCCCGTAGGAGAAAGCCGTGGCGGCGATGAACCGGCAAAGCCTGTTGCGCGAAGTAGTGATAAGGTTGGCAGGAACGATCCGTGCCCCTGTGGCAGCGGAAAGAAGTACAAGAAGTGCTGCGGTGCCAACTAGCGAAGGAGCTTTTGATAAAAATGCTCGCGGCGCTATACACACAAAACGTGTAAGGAAGGCGCTAAGGCGCCGGCGGTTTGGCGTACAATTCGCGCAAGCGCCCATTGAATTCAGAATAATTGGCACACTATGACTTGTAAGGGTATGGAACATGTTTTATGACCTATGAAGAAGCGTTGGAATATATACATGGAACAGTGAAGTTCGGCATCAAGCTGGGACTTCACAATATTGGTTTACTGCTTGAGCTAATGGGTAACCCACAAAATAGACTTAGGTTTGTTCATGTTGCAGGAACAAATGGCAAGGGCTCTACGTCAGCTTATATAGCAGGAATATTAGAGCAGGCCGGCTACAAGACAGGCTTATATACTTCTCCTTATATTCAGCGTTTTACTGAAAGAATACGAATTGGTAAGGATGAGATAAGCAGGGAAGATCTAGCAGACATCACTGCTTTTGTTAAGAGCTTTGTTGATAAGATGACGGCTGTTGGGGAGAACCACCCCACGGAATTTGAAATAATTACGGCTATCGCCTTAGAGTATTACTGTCGCCAGAGATGTGATGTAGTTGTGCTTGAGGTTGGAATGGGAGGAAGGTATGACCCGACTAACATCATCTCGGTCCCTGAGTTGGCCGTTATTACGACTATTAGCTACGATCATACGGAAAGGCTGGGCAAAACACTGCCGCAGATTGCATCTGAGAAGGCCGGAATAATTAAGCAGGGCGCAGATGTGTTGATATATGGGCAGGGCAAAGAGGTGGAGCAGGTATTTGAAGATGAATGTGCTAAAAAGGGGGCACATCTTCACAGGACAGATTTTTCAAGTATTGCTGACCATAGCTTTGGGATTGATGGACAAGCCTTTACCTTTGATAAATACGAGGGATTAAGAATTAGTATGCTCGGAAGGCACCAGATATGCAATGCGGTTGTAGCTGTAAAAGCAGCGATTATCCTTTCAAAAAAGGGTTTTAGCATATCGGAGGAGAACATAAGAAAGGGCTTACTTTATACCAGATGGCCCGGAAGATTAGAGGTCCTATCGAAAAACCCTATATTTATCATTGATGGAGCGCACAATCCTGAGGGTGCCTCGGTGCTGAAGCAAGCCATTGATACATATTTCCCGGGCAGACCGGTGACATTTATTATGGGAGTACTGAGAAACAAGGACTACCTATCGATGATGAAGATAATGCTACCCGGCTGCAAAAGGTTTTTTGCGGTGATGCCGGATAATCCAAAAGCAATGGCTTCAGATGAGCTGGCTAAAGCCGCTGCCAGCTATTGTAATAATGTACAGGTCGGTGATACAATAGAAGAAACTGTCAGAGCATGTATTGACACAGCTGAAAAAGATGAGATTATATGTGCGTTTGGATCGCTCTACTATATAGGCGCAGTAAGGGATTTATTTAGACTGTAGACTTGGAGGTGAGGTTTTTAATGGATTTTAGGGCGGAGTTAAACAACTTCAAACCCATCAATCTTGAAGAACTAGAGCAGGCAGAGGGAAAGATTCCTGATAATATCCGAAACTCTATATTTCTTTACAACAAGGCCATCGAAAGCCTTCGATCAGGCAGTGAGGATATTGCCATGATTGGGCTGAGAAAAGCCATCTCTATGAATCCCAATTTTAATGAAGCAAACAATTTACTTGGACTTTGCTATAGTTATGTAGGAGAAACACAAAAAGCAGCCGAAATGTTCGATAAGGTCAGTAAAGCCGAATCAAGTGGGGTTTTGGCCATGAGCTATATGCGTAAGCTTGGAATGGTGGAGGCAAAGACACAGCAAGAAGACAAGCAGTCCGCCAAGCAGAGTGTCAGGGTTGAAAGGCAGGCTAAGAGGTCCAGGGAGCAGCAGAACCCTGACTCGAACAGGTTTGGGTCAGGTAAGTATTTAAGAAAAGAAGACAAGTCAAAGAAACAAAAGCTATTCAGTATATTAAAGATTGTTTTGGCATTTGCCGCCGGAGTTGCGCTTTATGCCATTATTCAACCGGCCACGGGGGAGCCTGAGAACATTCCTGTGCAGCCTGACACAAGTGCTATTGAAGCTGCTGTCGATAAGGTTAAGACTGAGTACGAATCCAAGCTGGCTGAGATGGAAAATAAGATAGCTATAATGCAAGAGGATAAGGATAATGCATTGGCTCAGGCTGATTATTTTAAGACCTCACTGAAGCTATATGAAGTTGAATCCCTGGCCTCTGCAAAGAAGTATCAGGATGCTGCGGATATCCTTCTTATTATGAAGACAGTTGAATTCAGGGATGAGGAAAAAGGAAAATTCGATGAGCTCTACGGTAAAGTCATGCCCTTGGCTGCAAAAGCCGCTTATGATAAGGGTTATAAGCTGTATAATTCCAGAAACTATCCCGATTCATTAAAGAGCTTTGAGAGAGTACAGATATACGATCCGGAATATGTGCGGATGGATGCAGTGCTTTATTATATGGGCAGATGCAATCAGTTTGCTGACAATTCCAGAACCGCTGTCGCTCTTTTTCAAAAGCTGATTGACAATTATCCCAGAAGCGGTTATGTGAAAAATGCAAAAGTAAGGCTAAATGAACTGACAAAAATTCCTTAGTGAATTTTCTTTCATTTTGTTCTTATTTGTATTATTATATTAAGAATGGCAGTTGCTTTGGACTGCCGATTTATTTTTTTTGTACTGGAATAATACCAAGGGGGTCACAAAATGCTTTATGAAAGCACCCGCGGAGGGCTGAAAAACATAATGTCGGCTGAGGCGATTAAGAGGGGTCTGGCTGACGATGGAGGATTATTTGTACCTCAGAGCGTTGTGAAGCTTACGCTGGATGAGATTTCTTCATTGGCTAGCATGAACTACAACGAAAGAGCTGTTTATATACTTGGAAGGTTCCTTGATGACTATACTCATGAGGAGCTTATAGAATGCGTAAGGGGCGCCTATTCAGGCGGGAAATTTGAAGATAATCATGTTGCGCCTGTTAGAAAGCTGAACGGCAGCACATATATTATGGAGCTTTGGCACGGCCCGACATATGCATTCAAGGATGTTGCCCTGCAAATACTGCCTCGTCTGCTGGTAAAAGCTAATTTGAAGACAAAAGAATCGGCTCAGACCGTCATACTGGTTGCTACCTCCGGAGACACCGGAAAGGCCGCTTTAGAGGGATTCAAGGATGTTGAGGGCACAAGGATAATTGTGTTTTTCCCAGAGAACGGTGTAAGTCAGGTTCAGAAGATGCAGATGGTTACACAGGTAGGGGGAAATGTTTCTTCAGTAGCTGTAAGGGGCAACTTTGATGATACGCAAAGTGGTGTTAAGGCAATTTTCTCTGATAGAGAAATGAGAGAGAAGATGCTGGACAATGGTTTGAAGTTTTCCTCCGCCAATTCTATTAATTGGGGCAGACTTGTGCCGCAGATAGTATATTATTTTTCTGCTTATGCTGACCTGCTTGCATCCGGAGAAATTACTATGGGCGAAAAGATTAATTTTGCAGTGCCCACAGGCAATTTTGGCAACATACTTGCCGGATGGTATGCCCGCCAAATGGGGCTGCCTATTGGAAGGCTAATCTGTGCGTCAAATGATAACAATGTCTTGTCCGAATTTATCAACTCAGGCACATATGACTGTGAAAGAGAATTTAGAAGGACCATTTCCCCATCAATGGACATTCTTATTTCCAGCAATCTGGAAAGGCTGCTTTATGAGCTGTCCGAGCATGATGGGAGGAAGGTCGCCGACTGGATGAGCATGCTGAAGGAGGAAGGCAGGTATACGGTAGATTCACAGGTGATGCAAAGGGTTTCCGAATTGTTCTGGGGCTCTTATACCACTGAGGACAAGACCATTGAGACGATTAGAGAGGTTTTTGACAACTACGGGTATGTCGTAGATCCGCATACGGCTGTAGGGGTCGATGTATACGATAAATATGTCATATCAACAGCAGACATGACTAAGACCGTAATTGTGTCCACCGCAAGCCCCTTTAAATTTAATGAAAGTGTAGCGAGGGCTATCCTGGGAGAGGAGGCCGTTGCAGGGAAATCGGAATATGAGCTGCTTGGTATTCTGGCTGAGGAATGCGCTCTAGAGATACCTGTTGGTCTCGCTGGCTTGGAGAATAAGGAAATCCTCCACAAGGGAGTATGTGGCAAGGATGAAATGAAAGAGACCGTAAGGCAGATTCTGCAGATATAATGCCAATCAATACTTTAAGTATCAATCATGTAATAGCAATCCAAGCTTATCATATCAGCCTACTCTGATATGACTAATCATAAGGCATACTAAAAATACGAGTGGCACCAATAAAGCAATCAGGATGATTGCTTTTTTGGGGCTTATCTCAAATTTTGAGTATAGGCTCGTGCTGGCTGCTCCAATAAGCCTACGAAGCCTTTCCTTCGACGGCACTACAGCAATTATGTGCACTTTGGGCAATCGTCTCTTCATATAGCTAATCTATTCGAAGATTATTTCTTTTATACTATTGAGGCCTAGGTTTACATAATTTGTTCGTTGATTTGAAACCGGTCTTCCTGTAAGGTTATAAACAAAGCTTCTAGTTTAGGAAGCAGGCAATATGAGGGGACAGGGGGACTGGTTAAAGGTGAGGTGCAAGCTCAAATACCTAATGGCTATTGTTCTGACGCCTATTTTTTTTCTATCAAGCTTTGCCTTGCCGCAAATGAAGGGGCAAGAAGCATGGTGTGCAGAAATTCAGGCAGCTCAAAGCACAGTACAAAGCTCAGTTCAAGACGCAGCTCAGGATGTAGGCATAAAAAGGCCTTTCAACATGAGCTATATCTATTTTGGAAATACAGCAGCCTATATAGAGCATGTGGATGATACTAAGGGCTCGCTGGACCATATTTCGCCAAGCTATTTCGATTTGAATGAGGATGGAACGCTGAAGCTGACCTTAGCAGTAGATAAAGCCTTTATCAGGGAAATGCATGATAGGGGGATTAAGGTTACGCCATTTTTAAGCAATCATTGGGATCAAAAAGTCGGGATAAACGCGCTAAATAATGCAGAGCAGCTATCATCTCAGATTGCGGCTGCCATCTTGGAATACAACCTGGATGGAATAAATGTAGACATAGAAAACGTAACAGAGAATCAGAGCCAAAGCTATACAAATCTTGTCCGCTTGCTCAGGGAGAAGCTCCCGGCCGAAAAAAGCGTTTCAGTTGCTGTGGCGGTAAACCCCTATGGAATTGTCAAGGGGTGGCAAGCCTCCTATGATTATGCCGCTCTGGCGCAATATAGTGATTATCTGATGCTGATGGCCTATGATGAACACTATCAGGGTGATGTGAAGAGCAATGGGAGTGATGCGGGCCCTGTTGCAAGCTATAAATTTACTGAGGATTCTATAAGAGCGGCCCTGAAAGAGGTTCCTGCTGATAAGCTCGTATTGGGAATACCGTTTTACGGCAGGCTCTGGAAGCGCGAAGCTTCATACGGCGGCTATGGTATAAGTAACAATAAGGTGGAGGAATTAATCAAAAGCTTTGATGGGAAAGTGATTTATGATTATGCACAAGAATCCCCAAGGGCGGTTATCACAATAGGTGCAAGTGACGAGAAACCTGTGATTTTCGGTAAAACTCTTGAAGCGGGGACCTATGATATATGGTTTGAAAATGAAGCATCCATCAAGAAAAAGCTGGAGCTTGTGGATAAATACAACTTGAAAGGGACGGGAAGCTGGAGCCTCGGACAGGAAGCAAAGAGCACATGGGACTATTATTCGCTGTGGCTTGATGGCATATACTTATGCGATATACAGGGCCATTGGGCGAAAGAATCTATCCTCACTATGCTGGAGGAGGGATGGATGATTGGTATATCAAGGACTCAATTTATGCCGGACTTTGCTGTCACGAGAGCTCAGGCTGCGACAATTCTAGTCAGGATGCTCGGTATTGAACCTAACACAGCGCAGGATAATAAGTCTGAATTTGTAGATACAGTGGGTCACTGGGCCTGTTCGGAAATTGAGACGGCCAGGCAGTTTGGCATCGTTGAGGGAATTGGCAATGGCATATTCGAACCTGACAATGTGCTGACTAGAGAGCAGATAGCAGTCATGCTCGATCGCATCTTGAGACTCGATGTGATGCCCGAGGCAGGGACTCATAAGGCTTTCCCCGATGTATCGGAAGAAAGGTCGCCATGGTCATTTGATGCTATCAACCGGATGTCTTCGGTTGGATTGTTAACCGGCTTTCCTGATGGAAATTTTTATCCTAAGGATTCAATCACGCGTGGTCAGATGGCAGTTCTCATGGAACGATCTGCATCCCGGATAAACGATATGCAATTGGCAGAGATATCCAGGTGATTATTTTAGTTCATTTCCCCAAATCCGCTGTTCAAGGCATGTTAAATAATTATCAATGTACTTTGTATACAAAATAAATCAATTATTTTTGCTTTTTCTATAGCTTGTGTAGGATAAACGTGTTAGAATATTATACGAAGCAGCCTGATATTTATCCGGCTATTTTAGCCACGAAGTTCGGTACGGTTAACAAGGCACTAACCTTTCATGGCTTTAATTTGTATAGACATAAGTAGGGAAGATGTGAGGTGGTTTGATTGGTGAAAGCAGTAAAAAAGTTTAAGGGCGGAATAAAGCCTGAGCATCATAAAACGACATCCTATATGCAGACTGTTGTGATGCCATTGCCGTCAAAGGTAGTTATTCCAATGCTCCAGCATGTTGGAGCGCCTTGTACTCCTATTGTTAAGAAGGGCGACCGTGTTCTGGTAGGACAGAAGATTGGGGACTCGGAAAAGCTGATATCTGCCCCCATCCATTCGAGTGTATCCGGCTTTGTAACTAATATAAAGCCCGTACTCTATTCAAATGGTGCTGAAGTTATGGCTGTGGAAATAAAGCCGGACGGAATGCAGGAGATACATGAGAGTGTTGTTGCCCCTGACTGTAAAGACAAGGAAAGCCTTGTAAAGTGCATAAGAGAATCTGGAGTTGTAGGCCTTGGGGGTGCAGGCTTCCCCACATCGGTAAAGCTATCTCCACCCCCCGGGAAGACTCTTGATACGCTGATTATAAATGGGGCAGAATGTGAGCCCTATATTACATCGGATTTCAGAGAGATGATGGAAAACCCCGAGGGAATTATTGAGGGGACTAGAAGGGTGATGGAGATCACCGGTATAAATAAGGCCTTCATTGCAATTGAAACAAACAAGCAGGAGGCTATTGATAAGATATCCTTTTTGCTCAAGGAATCAGAGAATATTGAGCTAGTGACATTACG
>JAAYBT010000041.1 GCA_012730015.1 Clostridiaceae bacterium | reverse complement strand
GAGAGGCTAACGCTCTTAAATTGAGGTTGCCGGTGTGAGTGGTGGAGACAATGAAAAGGAGAGGATAAGAATATATCAAAAAAGAAATACCTGCTTTATTGGAATCGACATGCATAAAGACACGCACTGTGCTGTGGTTATTGACTGTTGGATGAATAAATTCGGAGAGGTCAGCTTTGAAAACAGGCCTTCTAAATTTCCTGCATTTGTTGAGGATGTGCGAAGGATATGTGGTACGAAGGAATTTGTATTCGGCCTTGAGGATACCAGAGGCTTTGGCAGAAACCTTGCTGCCTATCTGGTCGGCAGGAGATTTGAGGTAAAGCATGTCAATCCGGCTTATACCAGTGCGGTAAGGCTTGCGAACCCCATCATTCACAAGGATGACTCGTATGATGCCTATTGTGTGGCGAGAGTGCTGCGGGATATGGCGGACACCTTGCAGGATGCCAGGCATGAGGATATTTTCTGGACTATCCGACAGATTGTGAAAAGGCGGGATTTGATTGTAAAGAGCAATGTCATGAACAAAAACCAACTGCACAGCCAGCTTTCTTACAGTTACCCATCCTACAGGAAGTTCTTTGCTCTGATTGATGCCAAGAGTGCCATGTGCTTCTGGGAGAACTACCCTTCGACGGAGCATGTGAATGCAACAACTCCAGAAAAGATATATGAAACCATAAAGCCAGTCCACCAGGCATTGAAGATGCAGCGTATCCGTGAAATTTTAGCCATGATTGAAAAAGACGGAGACACAAGGAAGGACTATCAGCCGGAAAGGGACTTTATAGTCAGAAATATCGTGAAGGAAATCAGGCACAATAAGGAGCTGATTGCCGAAATAGATGATGAACTACGGAAGTTACTTCCCTTAACAGGCTATAAGCTGCATACAATGCCGGGCATTGACCTTGCAACCGAAGCACAATTAATATCTGAAATCGGAGATATTAACCGTTTCCCTGATTCCGACAAGCTGGCCCGGTTCTTGGGTTTGGCTCCTGTGCAATTCAGCTCTGCCGGAAAAGGCAAAGACCAAAGGTGCAGGAATGGAAACAGGGCATTAAATGCCATATTCCATTTCATGGCGATACAAATGGTAGCCATATCGCCATCAGGAAAACCGAGGCACCCGGTATTCAGAGAATACTTCGAACAGAAGGTTAAAGAAGGCAAAAACAAGCCACAGGCGCTTGTGTGTGTGGCAAGGCGGCTTGTGAGAATCATTTACGGCATGATGAAGACCAAGACGGAATACAGGCCATTTGAGAAGGTTGACGGAAAGAACTGATTTTAAAATGAAGGACTAGAGCACTGGAAGGAATTTGTTTTTTTGTTTGAGATATTGAAGCCGGAATAGTATAATAGATATGGTACTTGTAGTGAGGGAACGAGTAAGGCTTGGTATAAAGCTGATGGGAGCATTAACTATCCGCCAAATAATGGCGCTATTTCAGGCACTGAAAAAGTAATCGAACTTAAACCAGGTCAATCTTTGGGGAGGTATGGAAACATTGGACCTAAAAGTGACTTTGTGACAGCTCCCGGGGCATCACCTGATAGCTTATCATTACCACCAAATACAAGTCCTTCAGTTTATACAGAAATCCGAGTTTTAAAACCTATCCCAGGAGTAACTCAATCAACTGTTGCTCCTTGGGGAGGCTCTTCAGGGATGGGCATACAATATCAATTGCCAAAACCATTGGAAATCTTGAGAATGGAAGGATATATAACTTATTAGAGATAGGAGGAGTTTTAGTGGCATCAAAAGATACATATGAGTTAGAGAAATACATTAATAATCTTTACGATAAATTAAAACCTTTT
>JAAYBT010000040.1 GCA_012730015.1 Clostridiaceae bacterium | reverse complement strand
CAGCCACTGATTTGACAATATTGAAATAAAGCTTAAAATAAGTATATAGAGTGCGCAGCACGGACTACCTTCACAATATACAGATATAGTATATTGTGTGTGCAGCACGGACTACCTTCACAATATACATATAGTATCATCTTATTGATGTATCGACACTTTTAAGCGCCTGTAATTAATCAGCAAGTGTATTTTTAATTGAACTGGGTACCATAGTATTCTGTTCTATACAATTAATTACAGGTTATTATGGTAGTTCTATTTATTCTAATTAAAGGAGATGTTAACGTATGGCTCAAACAGCATTAAGGGTTCTAGAAAGAACAGAAAAACCAAATGTGTCAAGACGGGATGGGTTTATACCTGGTGCAATATTTGGCGCAAGTATGGAAAAAGTAATATCGATAAAGGTTGAAGCACAGCAGCTTGAAAGGATATTGAAGAAGCAAGCCAGTAATGCAAGGCTTCAGCTGGTACTTGGAGACACCGACACCTTCTGTCTGGTAAAGGAAGTACAAAGAGACGTAGTCAACGGTAAGATTTTGCATGTTGATTTTCAGGCAGTTGCGAAGGATGAGAATGTAAAACTAAAGATCCCAATTATTTATGAGGGAATAGGGAGGCTGGAAGCTAACGGCTTGATGCTTCTGGTAAATGAAAATGATCTGGAGCTGGAGGGCTCGCTGAACTTGCTTCCTGAGTCGATAACTGTAGATGTGTCAGATAAGAACATGGGAGACAAGGTTCTTGCCGGCGACATTGGTTTGAACAGCGGCGTAAAAGCATCCCGTGCAGACGAGGGCAAGATACTTGCCGTCGTAGTGGCACATAAGGTAAATGTGGTTGAGGAAACAGAGGGGGATGCGGGAGCAGAGGCAGGCGCCGAAGCCGGTGCTGGTGAGGACTCTGAATCGGGTGAGGAGGAATAGGCTCGATTTGCATCTTCTTAAGGCTTTGTCAGAAGACACATAATAGTCAATGCAGTGGAAAGTCTCTTGCTACGGAAGTCCTTCTGTAACGAGAGGCTTTTTCCGTTACAAGTCTTGTTTTATGGTTGTAAATGGTGCATATTTTTGTTAATATTTTCATATGTGTGAAGGGGGATGCTGGTTCTATGGCAGGGTTGGCAAAGTTCTTAGAATGGCTTGATATTAGCTCAAATATAGTATTTTTCGGGGGAGCTGGAGTATCTACAGAAAGCGGCATTCCGGATTTTAGAAGCGTGGATGGGCTCTACAATCAAAATTACACATATCCCCCTGAGGTTATTCTCAGCCATTCCTTTTTCATGCAAAAGCAGGAGGAGTTCTTCAAATTCTACAAAGAAAAAATGATTTTTCTCGATGTGAAGCCGAATGTTACTCACACAAAGCTTGCAAAGCTGGAAGCGGAGGGTAAGGTAAAGGCGGTTGTAACGCAGAATATTGACGGGCTCCATCACATGGCAGGAAGTGAAAATGTTATGGAGCTTCACGGCTCGGTCCACAGAAATTATTGCATGAAATGTGGGAAATATTTCGGCATCGAAGCTATATTGAATGCAGCTTCAATTCCCTTATGTGACTGTGGCGGTTTGATAAAGCCGGATGTGGTTCTTTATGAGGAAGGATTGGATCAGAATCTAATGAAGGCTGCTGCGCAATCTATTGCACGGGCAGATATGCTCATAGTCGGAGGCACGTCTCTATCGGTTTATCCTGCTGCCGGCTTGGTGGACTATTACAGAGGGGATAGACTGGTGCTGATTAACAAGTCAACTACTCCATATGATAAGTATGCAAATCTGCTTCTGCAAAAGGGCCTGGGAGAAGTATTTTCGCAGGTCTAGTCTATTGATTTGCTTTGATAGGCTTTAGCTGCAACAATCAATTTTTGAGGTGATGTATGTACGACATAGCGATAGTAGGTGCCGGACCAGCTGGAGCTACACTGGCAAGACTTGTTGGGAAAAGGTTCAAGGTGTTACTGCTGGAGAAGCGATCCTTTCAGGATGATATGCCTGTATCCGAGGAGAAGTCATGTGGTGGCCTGCTGGATCCCGATGCACAGCGGATGATGGCCAGATTCGGCTTGGGGATACCCAAGTCAGTGTTACTGAGCCCACAGATGTTTGCGGTTCGTACAATTGACATCAGCAATTCGATAGAACGCTATTACCAGCGCCACTATATCAATATCGATAGAAACGAGTTTGACAAATGGCTTGAATCAATCATTCCACCTTCGGTTACCGTGATGAATCGATGTATTTTTAGGTCTTATAGGGAGCAGGATGATGGAATTATTGTCAGATTTAGCAGCGGTGAGAGGGAATACGAAGAGAGGGCAAAGCTGCTTGTGGGAGCTGATGGTGCCTTTTCAATGATTAGAAGGCAGGGCTTCCCTGACATGGTCGCCCCCAAGCTTTACGTAACGATACAGGAATGGTTTGCAGCTAGGGAAACGCAAAATTATTATGGTGCGATTTTCGACGAGGAAATAACGGACTTTTATTCCTGGACTATTCCTAAGGAGGATAATATTATCCTTGGTACTGCGCTGAATCCGGGAGATGATTTACACATAAGGTTTGAGCTATTGAAAAAGAAGCTTTCCGAATATGGCTACAGGTTTGACAAGGCTTTACAAAGAAATGGAGCCTATATGTACCGTCCCGTCAAAAGAAGCCAGATATGTACGGGAGGGGACAGAATTGCGCTTGTGGGTGAAGCGGCGGGGCTGATAAGTCCCAGCTCAGCAGAGGGCATCAGCTATGCCTTTAAGAGCGCTTTAGCGCTTGCCCAGGCTTTAGAACAGGATGCCGAGAAATATGCTATGCTATATAGCAAAAATCTGAAGCCCTTAGTCAGGAATATTGCTTTAAAGAATCTGAAATGTCCGGCTATGTACGACAAATTTTTGCGTAAATGCGCTATGAAGTCAGGGCTTTTGAGCATTGATATCGTGAAAAAGATGAAATGAGAAGCCGCAGTGCTAAGCAAATAGCTGCTAATAAAAACGAAGTAAAAGGCAAAAGCTAGATAATATGTACCTTGGGAGGAAATTTTGAAGAAGAGAATATCGGAGAAAATATCAAAGGAGAAAATACCTTACATTTCAATTGACCGCTATGTTACCAATATTTTATTTGTTATACTTTTATCCATGATACTATCCTTTGTCGGCATTATGTTATCGGATGTGGTAAGTATTTCGAATTTACTCAGATATATCCGGGCCCCGCTTCTGTTCGTGTTAAATACATTGCCGCTGACCCTCTTGATGCTATTACTGTATCATCTGACCTCCAGACACTGGGTGTCATTTGGCTTTGGCGGAGGAATTTATATAGTATCACATGTTGTCAATCGCTTTATGATGTTGCTTAGAGAAGAGCCCCTTACGCCGCAGGATTTGCTATTGGGGATAGAAGCAGCGACAGTTATCAAGATTTCAGAGTTGCCCTTTACTCCAATAATTATCTTAAGTCTACTATTTTGGCTGCTTGTGAGCGTTGGCCTATTCCTTTTTGTGAAATCAGGCAAGCTCCCCCTGGCTGCCAGAATTGCAGGGCCAATAGCCGCTATTTTATTGTTTGTAGCAGTCTTCTCACCCTTCTATAAGGATTCCAAGCGCTACGAAAGCTTTGACGTTACCGGCACCATCTACTCCAGAGTGGATCTATTCAAATCCCGAGGATTCTTGTATTCCTTTTTGGTCCGCGCCGGCACATATAAGTCCATAAAGCCCGAGAATTATGTGAAGGAAGAAGCGCAGCAGATACTTGATAATTATGCTGAGCCGCCATATACCTTGATTACCGGTAGGAAGCCGCACATTATTGCAGTTATGGGAGAGGCCTTCTATGACATTGACAAAATCGAAGGGGCTGAATTCAATGAAGGATTTGATCCTCTGGTTAATTTCAACAGAATATGTCGTCAAGCTTATGCTGGCAAAATCGTGACGAATGTGTTTGGCGGAGGTACAGCCAATACGGAGTTTTCCTTTTTGACAGGCCATTCAATGCCTATTATGCCTGATTTGAGCAGTCCATATTCCTACTATATAAGGAGGGATACCTTTTCACTGGCAAGGGAGCTTGAAAAGGCCGGATATATCACAATGGCCTTTCACCCAGGGGATTCATGGTTCTATAACAGGCAGAATGTATACAAGTTCTTCGGATTTGACAGCATCTATTTCAAGAATAATATGGATCAAAGTAGTATAGAGGTTAATCATGGGTATATTTCCGATAGGAGCACAGCTGAGTTTGCACTTGAAAAGTTTAGGGAGCATCTTTCTGAAAAACCAGATAGGCCGTTTTTTCAGTTTATTGTTGATATAGACAACCATGGACCCTACTCTAAGAGAGACCTTGGCTATCCTCAGATACTTAAGAGAAAAGATATTATGGACGAAGCCACCTACAACATTCTCAACAATTATACCTATGGACTGATGAGATGCGATAAGGCCCTGGGCTTTCTTTTTGATTCGATAAGCGATATGAATGAGCCGGTGGTCCTTCTCTATTTTTCGGATCATCTGCCCTTCCTTGGGGAGAATGATCTGGGGTATAAACAGCTTGGTTTTAATATTAGTGGCGACAGCATGGAGGCTTATCTGAATAAATATAAAACGCCTTATTTTATATGGTGTAACGAGGCTGCTAAAGCGCAGGCGGAGGCAGGTGGTATAAAAGTACCAACAGGGACGGCTCCGCTTATCAGTAGCAATTATATTGCCTCTGAGCTGCTGGAGTTTATAGGGCTGGATGGAGGGAATTATTTCAATTATTTATATGAATTGAAGGAAGAACTGCCCATGATAACCAATCGTTTTTATCTTGAGGATGGAGAATTCACGCAAACGCCTTCTGAGCATACCAAGGCACTCATAGATGAATACGTTAGGCTTCAATACTATATGATGATGGAAGAGGAAACCAGATAATATGGCGATGTATGAAGAATTTAAGAAGCGGTATGACAAATGCCAGGCAGAGGAAGCCGAAAGGAAGAAACAGCTGGATCGCATGAGTAATTGGCGCCTTTTGGTCTTTCTGGCCGGCGCTGTGGCCAGTGTGCTTCTCTTCCTTGAGACAAATGTGGTTTATGGCTTCTTGTCTCTTGTAGTCTGGCTGGCAATGTTTATTTGGCTGATTGCTCGTCATAGAAAGATGTCTGCTGAGCTTAAGAAGGTGAGCTGCAGGGTTGTAATTAACCGTGAGTACATGGATAGGATGGGCTCCGGCTGGATGGACTTTAGTGATTGCGGACAGGAATTTGCCAACAGCGCAAATCCCTATACAGGCGATCTGGATATTTTCGGCCCCAAATCCATGTTTCAGTGGATTAACATTGCAAAAACCTATTATGGGCGGGTTGCACTAAAGAATTTGTTGGAAGGGCCGGATAAGAGCATCGCAGCAATACAGATGCGTCAGAGTGCGTTAAGGGAGCTTTCAAAGAAGCTGGATTTCTGCCAGGGACTCCAAAGTGAAGGGATGCTGTCTAAGGGAGTGGAAAACAACCCGCAGAAGCTTCTTGAATATGCCGAGGATCAGACTGCCCGATTTAAGAACAAGAAGCTGCAAAACCTGTTTTATGTACTGCCGGCCTCTGTAATACTTACATTTACACTATGGCTGCTTGGAAGCTCTATTCCCCTTTTCCTACCCTTACTGCTATTGGTAACGCAAATGATTATTTTCGCCGCCGGATACATGAGAAATTCGGAAATCGCCAATGCGGTTTATGGCCTGAAGAAGCACCTGGGCGCTTATGCGAATCTACTTAGGCTAATAGAGTCGGAAGGCTTTGAGAACGAATACTTATGTGGACTCAGGGGAAAATTATTCACCGGCAACGAGCTTGGTGCAGGTTCTGATGCAAAGATGCACGGGCCGGATTTGGATAAAAGAATGAGGGGATTTGATGGAAAAGGCGAAGCCGCATCCACTTCGCTAAGAAGGCTGGAGAATATTACAAACGCTGTAGACATTAAATACAGCACGGTTCTATATTTCATTTTGAACATATTTACCTTGTGGGATTATCATTGTGTTTTTGCCCTGGAGGAATGGAAAAGCCATTACGGTAAGAATGCAAGGCAATGGCTGGAAACTGTCGGACAGATGGAGGGATTATCTTCCCTTGCGGTGGTTGGGCATATGTATCCTGAATGGGTTTATCCAACCCTTTCGCAATCGGGTTTAAAATTCGTCGCTAAAGGGATTGGGCATCCTCTGATAGCCAAGAATGTATGTGTTCGCAATGATTTTGAGATTAGCAGAGGTGCCTGTGTAATTACCGGTTCGAACATGTCGGGCAAGACAACACTGCTAAGAACCGTGGGCAGCAACCTGGTACTAGCCTATGCAGGTGCACCGGTATTTGCCGAAAAGCTGGAATGTGCTGTAATGGACATTTTTACATCCATGAGGGTTCATGATGATTTGGGCAGCGGTATCTCTACCTTTTACGCTGAGCTGCTAAGGGTTAAAATGATTATTGAACATGCAAGAAAGGGATTGCCTATGATTTATCTCATAGACGAGATATTTATGGGTACCAATTCTCTTGATAGAACAACGGGTGCCAGAAGCGTTCTAAAGAACCTGAACAGGGGCTGGATTATCGGGCTGATTTCCACCCATGATTTTGAATTGTGCGATTTGGAGAAGGAAAAGGGGACGAATGTGAAGAATTATCACTTTACCGAGACTTATTCCAACAATGAGATTATGTTTGACTATAGGCTGCGTCCTGGGCGAAGCAGAACGAGGAACGCAAGACATTTGATGAAAATGGTAGGAATAGAGCTGGAGGAATGAACCCAGGCTACAGGAAATATTGATAGTTGTAAGTGAGTAATTAAATGGAGGTATAGTATGGATAAAAATTCGGATCAAACCACTGGAAAAAGACAGCCGGAGCTTCTGGAAAACGTCCGTCTTCTAAAAAATGCGACAGTCAGGATGGAGGTTGATGGCAAGGTTGTCTATTTCGATCCCTATTCTATTGATGAGCCGGCAGGTGATGCAGATGTCATATTCATTACCCACACGCATTATGACCATTTTTCGCTGGAGGACATTAGAAAACTCGTGAAGGAGGACACCGCTCTGGTCATTACTGTGGATGGTGAAGCTGATGCGGCAAAGGCGGGCATATCCAATATAAAAATAATAGCTCCTGACGAAGCTTCGTCTGTTGCAGGGATCGAATTTAGAACCGTTCCTGCCTACAATCCGAAAAAGAGGTTCCACCCAAAGGAAAAGGGCTGGGTGGGTTACATTATATCAGCAGGAGACGCGAAATATTATATTGCCGGTGATACTGATTATATCCCCGAAATGAAGGATATAAAGGCTGATGTGGTATTTCTGCCGGTGGGGGGCACCTATACAATGAATTCAACTGAGGCTGCTAAGGCGGCGAATACTATAAATCCAACTATTGCAGTTCCAATCCATTATGCGGATGTGGTTGGCATCGTTCAGGATGCGCAGGATTTCATACAAGGGCTGAATCCATCAATTATAGGTGTTTTATTGAAGTAGTCGTCTTTGTAGCAAAAGACATTATTTGTAGAGGCATTAAGAGGGTTATTATAGAAAACAGGGGAGGTAGATTATGTTGCAGCAATTTCCAAGAACTACAGTAGGCGGTATTTCTCTTTCAAGGATGATAATAGGGACCAACTGGCTGCTGGGCTGGAGTCATAGGGGCCCGGCTGCGGATAGGCTCATTAAGACGACTCACGGCTCTAAGGAGGCAATTTCTCCTATCCTGAACAAATTTATAGAGTACGGTGTAGATACTGTTATGGGGCCTATCAGCAATCAGCCAACCATGCTTGATGCTATTCGATATACTGCGGAAGCCTCAGGGAAGCAATTGATTATGGTTGATACGCCGATTATCAATGTTGGCCCGGACCTGCAGTCTCGCAAGGAGGCTTATGAGACAATCAGGCAAAGTGCGGCCTCAGGTGCAAAGCTATGTCTTCTCCACCACTCAAGTGTAGAAAAGCTTGTGAGGAAGGATACAGAAACGATTGAAAGACTGGATGAGTATACAAAAATGATACGCGAGCAGGGCATGATACCCGGCCTTTCCGCGCATATGCCAGAGCTGGTTATCTATTCGGACGCCAATGGCTATGATGTTGAAACCTACATTCAGATTTATAACTGTGCAGGGTTTTTGATGCAGGTTGAGGTGGAATCCATAGCGAAGGTTATATATAATGCTAAAAAACCGGTTATGACAATAAAGCCCATGGCTGCAGGAAGAGTAACTCCTTATGTGGGCTTCAATTTTGTATGGAATACCATCAGGCCATGTGATATGGTTACAGTCGGCTGCATGACGCAATGGGAGGCGGAAGAGGACATTGAGATTTCATTGGCCGCGATTGAACGAAGATTCCCCGATATGGGAGAGCGTTCCAGCCCAAATCCGCAACAGGCAGTGTTTATGAATAAATGAAACGACTTATATGTGTGTTAAGCAGGCGGTCTAAATGTCGGAGGCTTTTGTCACATTACCTGATAGAAGCCTCTGTGCATTGTCGTGCAGTATAGCCCTGCGTTCATCTTGTGTCAGCTCAAGACGTAGGAATCTTTCCAGCTCCTCATAGTGATCCCACATCGGGTAATCTGAGCCGAAGAGCATTTTATCGACTCCATGCCTCCTAATCATATCGACAGCTTTGCTAGGGCTGAGGAAAGCGAGCGAGCTGGATGTATCCATATAAAGTCTTTTCCCAATCAGATAATCACAGGAAAGATCCCACATCTGATACCCTCCGAAGTGTGCCGCAATGACCAGCAGGTCGGGGAATCTATCCAGAACTCGTGCCAGCCTCAGTGGGCTGGATAAATCGCTCTTCTCATCACCCATATGTATAAGGACCGGTAGCCTTCCCTCGATTTCTTTATATATTGGCATCATGCTGTCATCATCAATGGCAAATCCCTGAAATTCTGGGTGTAGCTTGATGCCCCTTAATCCATGGACTATAATATTATCGACTTCGCCGGCCACATCGGACATATCCGGATGGAGCGTCGCAAAACCAATTAACTCAGCGTGAGCGGCCTGAATGGAGTATATATACTCATTTATCGGACGAATCTGATGTACTGTTGTAGCAGAGGAATGAACGATTAATTTGCTGACGCCAATGGACGACCCGCTTTGGATCAGGTCATCTACTGTACCTGGCCGGCACATCTGGATACCATAATAATCCCCTATGGCCTTGACGGCTTTACTTGCGACCTTGTCCGGGAATATGTGTGTATGTATGTCAATGATATTGTAATTATAGTTCTCGTTTGTTGTGTACATTTTGTTGACCTTCTGTTCATTAAAGTTTTTTGCCATACTATTATACACCAAGCAAAAGCAGAATTCACAAATTTTTAAACCTTGCTAGTCTGCCCTGACTAAAGACAAGTGCATCCGGCGGGTAATGGGGCATGCCTGCGTTGACTTCTAGGAGCACATCCTGTAATATTTTATATGTTGCCTATAGTGGTAGCACAGTGCGGACAATTGTATTCGGTTGTATCAGGAGGCAGGTTATGAGCAGGATCGGATCTGAAATCAGCAGATTAAGGAAAGAAGCGGGCATGACTCAGAAGCAGCTGGGAAAGCTGGTAGGCGTTACTGAACGTTTTATAGATGAAGTGGAGAGCGGAAAGAAAGTGATGAACAGCGACTTGATTGCGCGCGTGTCAAAGGTATTGCGTCAGGAAGCCGGAAATCTTGAATTATACAGCGAAGAAGAGATTAGAAGCAGGCCTGAGCCTGACATGAAGGTGAAGAAGGTTATTGAAAAGCCGGTTCAGCAAATCTGGACTGATGCTCTTGCCGGAGTTATTATGACAGTGCCCGTCTATGATTACAAGATGGATAAAGCTGTCGCTGCTAAGCAGCTGCCGATCATTTCAAATAAGGTGGAGGGCTGCCCCAAGGATAAAGTGTTTTATCTTCAGGTCGAAGATGATGAGATGTCGGGATTCAGAATAATGAAGGGCGATCTGGTGCTTGCATTTAGCTCCAATGAAATCGAGAAGGATGCCTTTTATTTTATGGAGCTGAAGGGCAGGAAAATGATACGACAAATCAGGGTTCTTGATAGTAACAGGCTGCTTCTGGTCGGTAACAGTGGAAAAGTGACCACCGAAACGGTTTTGACTAAAGAAGCTAATTTAATTGCCAGGTTACTTCGCCTCGAAATCAAGCTCTAGTGTTCGAGTATTTCCTTATAATGTATATTTTATATTGTTGATGTATTACACTAAAGCTGATAAAATAGATTTGCTATGCAACTAGAACATAAAATATGGAAGTAAACCTTATGTTACTTAGGGTGATGGAGAAGACTTGTGAATAACCAGGATAATGAGGAAGACTTTTTAGAAGTGACCGGGAAGTTATTTGAGGGAAATAAGATTGTTGATAAAATCAGAAGGTCCAAATTCTACAGAACGATCTTTGAGGTTATTTCTAGTTACTGGTTACTTTGCTTTTTTATTTTATTGATAACTTATCTGGAACTTCTTTACCGGCTATATATTTTTGGCAACCTCAATTTCGACTATTTTTTCGCCTTTGTTTATGCAATATCAACTGGTACAGTACTGTATATAATTATTGGCTTATTTCCTGCCAAAATTGCGCATACTGTTGCGTCGGTGATAACCTTTTTAACGGGTCTGGTCTATGGTGTGCAGTTGGTTTACTACCGAATCTTTCAGACTCCTCTTTCCTTGATTTCTGTCACTGGTGCTGGGGATGCTTTGCAATTTGTGGACATTATTTTTGAAGCAATATGGAAAAACATTATAGCCATACTGCTCCTATTCGTGCCGTTTATATTACTCTTAGTATATAGAAAAGTATTGGTATTTAAGGAAAGAGGCTTTTTAGAATGGAGCTATATTCTGCTGTTCTGTGTCATAAGCTATTCCTCTGCCATTGCCTGTGTCACCTTTACAGGGGATGAGCCTGTATCCCAGTATAACTTGTACTTTCATGAGACATCGCCGGAGCTTTCGATAAACAAGCTGGGCGTGGCAACAACCATGCGCAGGGATTTTGAGAAGCTTGTTTTTGGAGAGGTAAAAAATGAGCTTGAGAATGAACTGATTGGTATGGGGACTATTTTTGATGTTTTGGAAGGAACCGCGGAAAAGAATGATGATCCTGCTTCATTGAAGGAAGATTCTGCGGGAATGAATAAAGTCGGTACGCCTGCAGTAGGTAGAGGTGATGATGGAGCAGTGGGTAAGGGATCAGCTGGTGTAGGTCAGGTGAAGGACGCCGATGGGGTCCAAATGCCTCAGGAGCCTCAGAAGCCCGATATTCCGCGTAAACCTTACAATATTATGGCTATCAATTTTGAGACACTCAAGGCCAGTGGCAAAAGCGACCCTCTTTACACGATGCATGAATATTTCTCATCTGTGCAGCCTACTGCCACAAATCAGTATACAGGAATGTTTGAGGGATGCAATCTGGTCATGTTCACCGCTGAAGGATTTTCGCCCTATGTAATAAGCCCTGAATTGACACCAACCCTGTATAAAATGGCCAATGAAGGCTTCGTTTTCAATAATTTCTATAATCCGGTCTGGTGGGTCAGCACCTCAGATGGTGAATATGTGGCCTGTACAGGCCTGATACCAAAGGGCGGCGTTTGGAGCTTCTATAAGTCTGCCGAGAACTATATGCCCTTTACCATGGGAAATCAGTTTAAGAAGCTTGGATATAAAACAAAGGCATATCACAATCACACATATAGCTATTACAGAAGAGACCTTTCCCATCCCAACATGGGCTATGACTATAAGGGTGTAGGAAACGGGCTGGTAATAAAGGAAACCTGGCCGGCATCGGATCTGGAGATGATTGAGGTCACGGCCGATGAATACATTGGCCTGGAGCCCTTCCATGCCTATTATATGACGGTTAGCGGGCATATGAACTACAATTTCGGCGGGAACCACATGGCAAAAAAGAATAGAGATTATGTTAAGGACCTGCCATATTCAGATACTGCCAAGGCTTATATTGCCTGCAATCTTGAATTGGAGTTTGCTCTAGGCTCATTGATGGAAAAGCTTGAGGCAGCGGGAGTAGCCGAAAACACTGTCATAGTTATTAGTTCCGATCACTATCCCTATGGGCTCGAAAAGAAATACCTGGATGAGCTGGCCGGCCATGAGGTCGAAAAGAATTTCGAATTGTATAAAAGCACATTGATTATATATAAAAAGGGCATGGAACCGATTGTTGTGGACAAAACATGCGCCAGTCTGGATATTATTCCAACACTGTCAAACTTGTTCGGTCTTGACTACGATTCGCGGCTGCTGATGGGTAGTGATATTCTTTCGGATTTGCCTGCGCTGACAATTTTTTCAAATCGAAGCTGGATTACGGACAGAGCAATGTACAATTCAACCAGCGGTAAGGTTACCTTTATGGATGGCACAAAGCAGGACAGGGAGTACGTTAGTCTTGTGAATAAAATAGTTGCGGATAAGTTTAAATACTCCACGAAAATCCTTGAAACGGATTACTACAACAAGATAGGTTTACCTGAAGCAGAGCCAAGGTAATGTTGCTAATCTGGCGAATAGTAGGCGGCAGCTAGGGTGCCTTGCCATATTTATGTAACACCCTAATTTCTGCCGGTGCCTTCAAATTTGTCTTTGTTTTTTACACCTTTCCTTCCCGGGAAGGGAAGCTTGGAAAAGAGCATTTGTCTTCTGCCGATTTGCGACAATAGGTGCTGATAATCAACTCCCTCTGTTCTGCAATAAGTATCAAGCTTATCTCGATTCTCTGTCCGGGGAAATGTAATCAGTCCATTATCATAGGTTCCATCTGCAATCATTATTAGCACCTCCTTGTTTAAATACGAATAACTACTCCTCCGGTATCACCGAGTAGTTATTTTTTACTGTAGAGAGGATAACTATTGTTCTTGTATCTTGCACGCCCTGGACGCTTTTTATACGATTGAGCAGCTCCTGCAAGGTCGCTGTATTCTCAGTGACAACTTTTAGAGCATAGTCGTAGTCTCCGGCCAAATAGTGGCATTCCAGAATATCGTTCTGTTCCATTACAAATTCAGCAAATATGTCTGAAAACCGCGGACGTTCAAGGGTTACAAAAACAAGTGCCATAAGTGCTTTGTTGAAATGCTCCGGGTCTACGATTGCCGTATACTGCATGATCACACCCGAGGCCTCCAGCTTCTTCAGCCGTTCGCTGACGGCTGGCACAGAAAGATTGATTTCGGAGGCAATTTCCGATGCCGTCACCCTTGCATTCTTTTGCAGGAGTTTAATTATTTTGTTATCCAAAGTGTCCATACTGCTTTACCTCTTTTTTCATCAGAATCTTTCTATTTCCTCTCATACTTATTATATCCCACAACGGAAAAATTTTAAACATATTTACGAAAATACGAACAAATTTAAGTTGGATAAGCCAAAATGTTTAATTATTTTAATGAGCAAGAGAAAATGCCATATATAGGTTAAAAAGTTTTGGTGTGTGACAGTTTTACTCTAGCCCAATTGGGCTTCAGTGGGCTACTTAGAGGCTCTTGTTAATAATATATGATGGCATTCATAAGATCTGCTAATAGACCTTTGTCCTTTTCGCCGGGGCTTTTTTCTACCCCAGTCATAATATCAATATATTCGGCTCCCGTAAGGGACAGTATGGCGCAGACATTATCGGCATTAATTCCCCCTGCTATTATGACAGGTTTTGAGGACAGCCTTACTATTTGTGAACAGAAATCCATATCCAATTGACTGCTACTGTTGGCAGCATTCGATGGAGTGCGAGAATCCACAAGCAGGGCATAAACACCGGTATCACACAGTAGCCTTACTATTACTTCAATATCTGCTGTGCCAAATTGATAAATACGTTCCTCTATTGATGGTGGAATAGTTTTTATGACGTCAATATTCTCATTGCGCAGCTTCTCGGTAATGATAATTGTGTCTGAAAGAGTTTCCCTGTAATGAAGCTGTACCATTGAGGGCTTCAGGATTTGCGCCAGTTCAATCACCTTGCCCGGAGAGCCTCCTGTTACAATGCAGCTTCTTGAAAGAGTTTTTGTAAAGCCTTCAGTAAAATCATTATTTAAGCCTTCAGTCAAACCATCAGTAAAACCTTTCGGCTGGAGGCCTTGCTCAAAATGGCGATGATTGTAAGGGCTATTATCGGAATTATTGACGAGCTTCAGTAGCGGCAGTGCATCAGCGCTGCTCATATTCCAAGGGACCGGTAGGGGATATTCTACCACGAAGCCCAGGATATCGACCCCCATACTCATACAAATTTTTAGATCTTTTTCTCGCTTTAGTCCGCAGACCTTGACCTCTATCTTTTTCATCAGCTCAATCTCCACTCTCGCAGCTGTCCTGTACCTGACTTGCGACTTTTTATAATGTATAACTATCTTGTGCATATTCTATATCTTCCTGTGCTTAGGGCATGATAGAATTCGACCATGTTCTCTGCTTGCCATATTGATGTACCGATAAGCACGGCATCGGCCCCGGCCTCAATTGCCGCCTGAGCTTGAGCTGCTGTTTGAATGGAGCTTTCGCTTATAAGCAGAGCATCTGCGGGCTTAAATTTGGCCAGCTGCTGTGTAGAAGAGACATCTCCTTCGTCCTTTTCAAGCTGCAATATGTTGCGATTGTTGATGCCTACAAGCTGTGCCTTCAGCTGTGATGCCATTATCAGCTCTTCATGGGTGTGGGCTTCGACCAGTGGCTCAAGTCCAATAACCACAGCTTGCTCATAAAGCTCAAGAAGCATTGGGAAGGGGTGCATGGCGCAGATTAGAAGAATTGCATCCGCGCCGCAGTCCTTTGTTATTCTAAGATCCGCGACTGACCTTATGAAATCCTTGCGAAGCACCGGAACCCTGCTCTCGGCTACTATGGACTCCAGCAGGCTAAGTGAGCCTCCAAAGCTCTTCTCCTCGGTAACAACTGATAAGGCAGGTGCACCTGCTTCTACCAACAGCTTCGCCGACTTTACGGGGTCTCTCCCCTTCAGGAGGTCACCTTCTTTGGGAGATATGCACTTTATATCAGGTATGACGGGAATATATCCGGCCTGGCTTCTTTTTCTTAATGCAACTAGGAATTTCCTATTCATGTTTTCCCCTTTAATGTTTCACATCTTAAAATTTTATCAAATGTTTCACGGCCTTGATTTTCAATGTCAAAAAATCTAATGTCCGAATTTTCTACACCTAAAATGCTTATTACATCTTAAAAGAATTTGACATATCACACAGCCTATTTAGCTTCTGTGTTGCCTCGCCACTGTCTATCAGCTTATTTGCCAGCAAAATGCCCTCATCAAAGTCTGCTGCTTTACCGCCAATTATCAATGCGCCGGCTGAGTTGAGAACTATTGCATTGCGCCTGGGCCCGACAATTTCTCCTGAAAATACACCCCGGATTGTTTTGGCATTTTCTTCGGGAGTACCGGTTTTAATCTCATCCAATGTGCACCTCTCCATCCCGAAGTCCTCAGGAGCAATTTCGTATGTGCTCAATTTCCCGTTCTTCAGCTCCTTGATCCTTGTCTTGCCCAATAGTGATATTTCATCCAGACCGTCCAATCCGTGGGCAATCATTGCATGAGTATATCCCAGCTCTTTAGCCACATAAGCGACCGGTTCCAACAGCTCAGGCTTATATACGCCAAGGATATGTCTTCTTGCAAAGGCGGGGTTTATCAGCGGGCCTATAATCGTATAGAAAATGGTTTTGATGCCAAGCTCCGATTCGGCAGGCAGAACCTTACACATGACCGGATGGAATAAAGGCGCATAAATAAATGCAATGCCTATCTCTTCAATCATTTTCTCAACCTGTTCCGGTGTTAGATTAATGTTGACACCCAATGCCTCCAGTACATCTGCGCTGCCTGAAAGGCTTGAAATTGAACGACTGCCATGCTTGGCAACAGGAATGCCTGCTGCCGCCGCGACGATGGCGGTTGCGGTTGAAATATTGAAAGTGCTCAAGCCGCCGCCTGTACCGCATGTGTCCATTAAATCGCCTT
>JAAYBT010000258.1 GCA_012730015.1 Clostridiaceae bacterium | reverse complement strand
CGAAGCCTACTTCCATAGCGACTTCAAGCACTTTTAATTCTGTTTCCTCAAGAAGCTTAATTGCCTGCGTGATTCTGTAATAGTTAAGATAATCCATAGGGGTTCTTTTGAAGTAGTGCTTGAAGAGCCTGCAGAAATAGCCTTCGCTAATGCCAAGATAGGCAGATACCCCACGAGTACTAAGCTTTTGCGAATAGTTGTCGTTCATATATTTTAATGCCGACTTCAGCCGATTCAGGTTCAAATGTCCATGGGTATTCCCTGATTGTGTCACAAGCAGTTTGCTATTCACAACAAGCTGAGCAAGCATGCTAAGCAGCTCCGATTTTGCTAGCATCTCATATGCCGGCTGCCTGGCCTGAACAAGCCTTAGAACCTTGGATAGGCTTAAAAGCAGCTCGCTCTCCCACTCTTTGGCTCCGGTGATATGCCTTTTAAATCGGAGACGGTTTTTCACAATTGGCTCAATATATTTGGAGTATATCAGGTCGACAGATCCGCTATGAAGAAGGTCTGAGCTGAACACAATAGCTTCGTATGAGCATGGAGAATTTTCAAGAGGATACCCGGCATGCAATTCCCCGCTGTTTATGATGATAGCCTCTCCTGCGTGAACATCATAGTAGTCTGTCTCTATTTGAAAAACGGCTTTCCCGGAGCTTACCTTCAGAAATTCCATTTCATCATGCCAGTGACAGTCCAGAACCACATCACCCGTGGTAATGTCCATATAGTAGTTACATAAAGGAAATGATGGATCTCCATGTATTCTATTTTCTTTTAATAATGCTTTGTCCATATCAAAATCCTGTTATTTTATATCAAAATAGCATAAGATATCTGGTGCAAATATTAATATAATTATATTAGCTGTTGGTATAGATTGCAATAATATGTATTAAGCTATCTTGAAAAGGCTCTTACTAATATCATGTTAAGCAAAATGCCTAAATACTTATTAGACAAAATGTTTGAATACTTACTAAACATAATGCTTAAGGGAGGAGATCGGCATGAAATTCTCAAATGGCTACTGGTTGATGAAGGATGGCGTAACATTGGCAGCACCTGAGGACATCAGGGATATTGAGGTATCAGATGGTAAGCTCATAGTCTATGCGGCCACAAGACCCATAAGGCAAAGAGGTGACACTTTAGAAGGCCCCATCCTTACCTTTGAATATAGCTCGCCCTTCCCGGATGTTATAAGTGTTAAGTTAAGGCACTTTATGGGCGCCGACGAAAGGGGGCCGTCCTTTGAGCTTTACAGAGAAGAGGGATTTATGCCTGAAATCTCTCAAAGCCATGATCAGATTATTCTTAAGTCCGGCAGGCTTAGCATGACGATTAAAAGGACTCCGGGCTGGACTATGAAGTTTCTATATGATGGAAAGTACATTACCGGTAATACCCGAAAAGATACTGCATATTTGACTGTAGCGGGAGATGGTGCATATATGCGGGAACGTCTGGAGCTCGGTGTTGATGAATATGTTTACGGTTTAGGCGAACGCTTTACCCCCTTTGTGAAGAATGG
>JAAYBT010000257.1 GCA_012730015.1 Clostridiaceae bacterium | reverse complement strand
TCGGAGAATTGTTAAATTTTAATTCGCATCTCCACGTTATAGCCGCGGACGGTTGCTTTAATGAAAATGGGGATTTTCTTCTTGGCATATCCCCAAACGCAGATGATCTCACCGAGCCTTTTGCTAACGCTGTCTTAAAGATGTTGAAAAAGGAGAAGTTAATCAACCTTGCAGTAATTAACAATATGTCTACCTGGCAGCATTCAGGATTTAATGTTCATTGCAGCAGCTTTCTTTCACTTTGTGGATTTCGGAAAATTTGAATGGAACATAGAAGCATTAATAAAGAAAAAATTCTACGCAAAAATATGTGAGAAGGCAAACCTCTACGATATGGTTAGACATTATCCGGTTGAGCTGGCGTACTGTCTTGCGCTTATTAACGCTGAGAGCCGCTTCTCGATAACTCCTCCATGGGTTTTGCGCAGCTATCCAAATGTGGAGCGCCTGATGTACCAACTGAGGAGAAAGCCGTGCCTGAAGGGGTGCGTATACTGTAATGAAGCCTTGGACATTTATAAAGGGCTTAAGATGTTTTTTGGATTTGATTCCTACAGAACCTATGCAGGGGAACCATTACAGGAAAAAGCAGTGACTGCCGCTGTTTACAACAAATCGCTGCTGGCCGTTTTCCCAACGGGAGGCGGTAAATCCATCACATATCAGGTGCCTGCGCTTATGAGTGGTGTCAATGCGAATGGGCTAACGGTTATCATCTCCCCGCTGCAATCATTGATGAAGGATCAGGTAGACAATCTAGAAAAAATACATATTACAGATGCTGTTACCATTAATGGTCTGCTGGATCCTATCGAACGCGCAAAGTCGATGAAAAGGGTGGAGGATGGCTCGGCCAGTATTCTTTATATATCACCGGAGCTGTTGAGATCCAGAACGATCGAACGCCTTTTGCTTGGAAGGAATGTAGTGAGGTTTGTTATTGATGAAGCACACTGTTTTTCAGCATGGGGGCATGATTTTAGAGTTGATTATATGTACATCGGCGACTTTATTAAATGCTATCAAGAGAAGAAAAACCTTGAGAAGGGCATCCCGGTATCCTGCTTTACGGCCACGGCCAAGCTGAAGGTAATCGAGGATATTCGGGACTATTTCAGGGACAAGCTATCCATAGAAATGGAAGTGTTTAGATCAGGTGCGGCCAGAAGCAATCTTCACTACAGGGTTTTTGAAAAAGATAATGATGATGAAAAATACAATGCTGTCCGTGATTTGGTGGAAGAGAAAAACTGTCCAACCATCATTTATGTGTCAAGACGGAAACGGGCTGAGGAACTGGCTTATAGGCTGAGCAAGGACGGTTTCCCGGCAAGGGCGTTCCATGGAGATATGGACAAACAGGAGAAGACCGAGAATCAGGACGCGTTCATCCAGGGTGAGCTTTCTATCATGGTTGCTACCTCTGCATTTGGCATGGGTGTTGACAAAAAGGATGTGAAGATGGTCATTCACTATGATATCTCAGATTCGCTCGAGAACTACGTCCAAGAAGCAGGAAGGGCAGGACGGGACGAAAAAATTTCTGCTGATTGTTATGTATTATTTAATGACGAAGACCTAAACAAGCATTTTATACTGTTAAACCAGACAAAAGTGAGCATTCAGGAAATACAGCAGGTTTGGAGGGCAATAAAGAATTTAACCAGATTCCGATCCAAGGCATCTCAATCTGCACTGGAAATTGCACGTGGCGCCGGTTGGGATGACAATATCAGCGATTTGGAAACGCGTGTTAGAACAGCTATATCCGCACTGGAGGAGGCAGGCTACCTAAAACGGGGACAAAATAACCCATACGTTTATGCAGACGGCATTCTTGTGAGAACTGCCAAAGAAGCCATAGACAGGATCAATCGTTCCTCTCGCTTCGATGAAAGACAAAAAGTGCATGCGATCAGGATTATTAGGTCATTGATTGCCAGCAGAAGCAGACAAAAAGCTGATGACGGAGAGGCGGAATCCAGGGTTGACTACATTGCTGACCGTCTGGCGCTTGAAAAACGGGAGGTCATTGAAGCCGTAAATCTACTTCGTGAGGAAGGGATCCTTGCCGACACAAAGGACTTAATTGCATTTATTCGCAAAAGAGAAAGCAAAAACCGAACCCAGAACATTTTAAAACAATATGGTATGCTAGAGCAATTCCTCCTCACTGTGATAGAGAGGGAAGAGAAGACGATCCACATAAAGGAACTGAATGAGCAGGCGGAGCAGTTTGGCTGTAAGGATGTAGCGCCCGGCAGGATTAAGACGCTGCTAAACCTGTGGACGATAGACAAGTGGATCAGGCGCAAGGCGGTTTCTGCGAATCATGTTGTAGTAATGGGGATACCTGACAAGGAAACAATGAGAAGGAAGCTAGACAAAAGGCTAATTCTTTCAAAATTCATCGTAGAATATCTTTCGAACATTTCCAATAAAGTATCACAGGAACAGGATAGCATCGAAATTGAGGAGGTGGCTGTTGAATTCTCTTTACTGGAGCTTAAGGAGCAATACAATAAACAGCTTAAATTGGGTGATGAACCGGCTACCTGTGCAGAGGTTGAGGATGCGTTGTTTTACCTGTCAAAAATCGGGGCCATCAAAATTGAGGGTGGTTTCCTGGTGGCTTATAGCGGGATGACAATAGAGAGGCTCGAAAAGGATAATAGAAAGAAGTACAAGCTAGAGGACTACGAGAAGCTGCGTCTATTTTATGAGAATAAAATTCAGCAGATACATATTGTCGGTGAGTATGCAAGGAAAATGATTGACGACTATAACGCGGCACTGGAATTTGTCGATGATTATTTTCAGCTGAACTACAGTGCATTTCTAAGCAAATATTTCAGGGGAAGCCGTGGAAACGAGATCAAAAGAAACATTACACCGCAAAAATTCAGGCAGCTCTTTGGTGAATTATCGGCGACGCAACTAAAAATCATTAATGATAAAGATTCAAAGCATATTGTTGTAGCCGCCGGGCCCGGAAGCGGCAAAACACGCATTCTTATCCACAAACTGGCGTCCCTGATGCTGATGGAGGATGTCAAGCATGAACAAATGCTGATGGTAACTTTCTCCAGATCTGCGGTGACGGAGTTCAAAAAGCGGCTCATAAAGCTAATCGGAAATGCTGCCAACTTCATCGAAATTAAAACATTTCATTCCTATTGTTTTGATTTGCTTGGAAGAGTGGGGACCATAGAGAAGTCGGCAGATGTTATACAGGAGGCGATTCGCAAGATCCGCAGCGGAGAAGTAGAATCAGGGCGAATCACAAAAACGGTTCTTGTTATTGATGAGGCTCAGGACATGGATGCAAACGAGTATGATCTAGTCAGCACACTCATGGAATATAATGAGGATATGCGGGTCATTGCTGTTGGAGATGATGATCAGAACATTTTTGAGTTCAGAGGCTCCAGTTCAAATCACATGAAAAAACTGATGAATGAGGAAAATTCGGTTTTATATGAGCTAATCGAGAATTTTAGAAGCAAAAGAAACCTGGTGGAATTCTCCAATGAGTATGTAGAAAGGATGCCAAAAAGACTCAAAAAAACGCCTATTATAGCAAATCAGAATGATAATGGCACGATAAAAATCTTTCATTACAACAGCGGCAACTTAATAGAACCCCTTGTAAAAAATATTCTTTCACAAGGGCTGTCAGGGTCTACATGCATATTGACACTAACGAATGAAGAGGCGATGCAGATCACCGGTCTATTGCTTAATAACAACATACCGGCCAGATTGATTCAATCCAACGAAGGCTTCAATTTGAACAAGCTTGTTGAGGTGAGATTTTTCCTGAACCAGCTTCAATTGGAAGAAGGGGTGTATGCAATTGACGATGAAGCTTGGGCAAGCGCTAAACGGCTACTCGAGGAAACGTTTGCCGGAAGTATGAATCTTGAGGTGTGTAAAAACCTGATATCCGATTTTGAAGCCACAAACACTAGGATAAAATACAAGTCTGATCTGGATATTTTTATTCGAGAATCCAAACTGGAGGACTTTTATGGCGGAAGCATGGAGACTATATTTGTTTCAACTATCCATAAAGCTAAGGGCCGCGAATTTGACAATGTATTTCTGATGCTGGACAAAGCTGGAAAAGGATTTGGGAACCGGAATATAACTGCTGCAGTAAACTGGCTGCAAACTTATGAGGAAAAGCGTCTGTTGTATGTGGCACTTACAAGAGCAAAAAACAATCTGACCATTCACTATAATGGTAACTTTCTTGATTCCATCAAGGTGGAGGATCTGGTACAAATTTATGATTCCGGTATCTATGAACTGCCTTCCCAGTTGGCCATACAGCTATCTCACAAGGATATTTGGCTGGACAGCTTTGCTGAATGTCAAAGCAGCGTAGCCCGACTTATGGGCGGAGATGATATAAAGGTAGCCGGGGATTGGTGCTGCGATGCTGGCGGGAGAAGGATATTCCGTTTCTCAAAAGCCTTTCTTCAAAAAATCGAAGAAATCAGGCACAGAGGCTATATTCCCAAGTATGCTAAAGCACGGTTCGTGATTTACTGGCAGAAAGAGAATTCGGAGTATGAGATACGAATTATTTTGCCAGAGCTGTATTTTGAGAGGCTGGAAGGACAGGGATCTTAAATTTCATTCAGATTGATCCCCATATCTTCAAACATTTTATCAACGTAGTAATATGCTTTTAATTCGCTACTTTTATACTCGGCATCAATTTCTTTGATAAGCATTTGCAATGCGAACCTCCTCCTATCACTGTAAGGTATTATGCAGGTTAGTTGATGCCAATGATGCCGCCATTGTAATGTTCAAATGCCATAATATTTGCTAGGTTCACCTGTAGCATCTGCATATACCATTTGCCGTTGTACCTCACCAGCTGCGGGCAGAATATCCAATCGTCTCCGTTAGCCTCGAACGTGATGACGACGTTGGCGACGTCCTCAATGTCTGCACCGAAGGTTTTGGCATGATTGGCAATAGCCTCCTGGTTCTTTTTATTCAAGTACACATCACACAGGTCTTCTGGCTTCTGTGTGCCGGTAATCTCCAAATCTTCGAATATGTAATCTTTAGTATCTCGCTCGAATTTTTTAATGAAATCCGAGGTCGTCCCCGGATCAATCGTCACAAACTTGCTATTATTCAGCGCCTCCGGCGTGTTAAATTTCATATATTGATATATGATCAGCCCTGTGATCTGACTGGCCCGAGATGCAATGTTCATCCGACGTGCGTAATCGTTGGTATTGGGAAAGCGGATTTCTGCATTGTACTGGTACATCATCAGCCTCTCAATTTGAACTTCAAAGTCGTAGTTATCTACATAACTCTCAATTGCAAAGGTGGATAGCATAGCGCCCATGTCCTGAGCCTTGAGACCCATTAAATACGCCTTAGCTGCATCTTCCGGCATGGCGAAACCGGGGCCTTCAATGGTTCCGCCACCGAAAGAGGGTATGCTCGCTTTGTCTGACACGCTTGCTGTGCCGGATGCACCCGCTGTTTCTGATACGCTCGCTTTGCCCAACATGCCTGATATGCCGGTTACGTTCACTAGCAGTAGTATAATGGCCATCAGTATTGCACCTATTGTCATCCCGCACGCACCGAACAGCAGGTACCTGCCCTTCGTGTTTTGGGCTTTCGGTATCTGAACAGGGGAGGGAGTCAGTTGAACGGGTGAACTTGGTATTTGTATCTGGGGTTGAGCTTGAGTCATTGATGTTTGCGCTGAAGACACATCCCGACCACACTGATTACAGAATTTAGATTCATGTTCCAGTTTTCCTCCACAATAAACTGCAAAACATAACATACCTCCAATTAATACCTGCATAATAATTAATACTTTTACTATTATGACACATATGTCCAATAAAGGCTACTAAATTTAGGCTAAATTTCTGTTAACTATTGCATTCAAATATCCATATTTACACTGTTTTCCCTACATAAAAGCAACCTTTGGTATGGAGCTTGTTTCTGAATGACTTTAGTAACTTCAAAGTGACCGTAAGATGGTATATAATAATATATCATACCATATGGAGAGATAGCTGTGGGCGATGGCAGATACTATACAATATATCAGTTTTTCAGTGTTTCCCTGCTTGTCATGCTTTCGATGATTGTGATTACCGGCATGCTTATTGGATACATCAGGAACAAGAATAGCGACAATGCACGAGCGGTTTTTCGTTTGTTCTTTGTGTTGGTTGTCCTCATGACGTTAAAAGTAGTTGAACTGGTTATTCCAGGAATAAGCATTGGATTTATGATCCGATGTATTATAGCGATGGCAATTATCATCATGTTCTTAGAATGGTTTATTTATCTGAATCATCATGTTTTTAAAATAGTTCAGGGTAAAAAGAGTCTTTTTGCCAGAGCAATTTTCCGCATAGCTGCAATGATGCTAATATTGACAACGCTTTTTACTAATGGACGTCTCATTATCACACGGTATGACTTTTTAAACACGCGGTTCAGTGGGTTTTATGCCGCGCTGCTCATCGCTTTATCCGTTCTTGTCAGTATATTCATAACATGGATATTAGCTTCAAAAAAACAAATGAACAAACTGTACAAGAATAGCGTATTAGCTCTAGGCCTGGTCATGCTGCTCTTATGCCCCCTGGTTTTATACAGCGTGATGGTATTTTATCATGCCGATTATGTTGACTTTGCGGAAATACTTATTTTTACCGCCTTTGGTGTCCTTTTCAGTATTATTATGAACAAACAGGTACCTTTGGGATTGACTGTTCTGGCCTTTAACCGGATTGGGGACATCATTCAGGACTACATTTTTGTTACGGATATGACGGGGAAAGTGATATACAGAAACAGGCAGGCAAATCAGTCGGCTTATTTTGTGAAGGATGAAAAAATAACTATTGAAAACATCAATAAACTCTATACAACGGAACCCATCATTAAACAAAATGCTGAGGGAAATGAATATGTAAAACTCAAATACAAAAAGGAAACCCGCTATTTCTCGCATAAATATGAACCTTTGAAGGAACAAGGAAAAACAATAGGCCAAATTATCACGATTGTTGATATTACTAAGCTGATGAATTTACTGTTTTCATTGGAAGATCAGAAGAAGAAATCTGAAGAAGTTCACGCAAAGCTGAAGAATTATTCCAAAGTAGTATATCATGTTGAAAAAGAAAAAAAAATCAATGCTCTGCTCGAAGAGATTGTATCTTCAAGGGAAAATGAGATGCAGCATTTGATAGCGGGAATTGAGGAGTTGATTGAAAATGAGGGTGATTTTAAAGAACAGGTGGATCCCGTTATCCGCTTTAATCAAAAAATATTAGAGGATGTCAGAAAGGCTGTCAGTACATACCGGCAGCAATTGGAGGTTAAGCATGATAAAAATAATATTGGCTGATGATCAGACACTGCTCAGAGAGTCTATTGGATACATACTGGATAATGATGACGACATCACGGTTGTTGGAATGGCATCCGACGGAAAGGAGGCAATCGAACTCTGTAAAAAGGAAAAGCCGGATGTGGTGCTGATGGATATTGAAATGCCCGATATGAATGGTGTGTGTGCGACGAAAAGATTGAAGGAAATGAATCAGGATATTAAGATTATAATTCTTACCACCTTTGAAAATCCGGATAACATTATGGAGTCTTTTGCAGCCAATGCAGACGGATACCTTGTGAAAAATATCAGTCATCAGGATTTGTCGCTCGCCATCAAGTGTGTTTACGCAGGGCTTACCGTTATCGATGAAAGCGTCAAACACATCATGATGGAACGGTTTAAAGGGTTGATAAACTACAAATTGCAGTATGAAGAAATTTTGACCGAAAAGGAAGTTGAAATTGTAAAGCACATTGCAAAGGGAATCAGTAATAAGGAGATTGCCAATGCCCTAAATTATTCGGAAGGCACAATAAAGAATAATATTAGCAGAATATTAGAGAAATTGGAAATGTCGGACAGAATGCAAATTGCTATCTTTGCAATGGAAAACGGCATTGTATAGGTGAATGTATGGAAGAAGCCATCAGGATTGAAGTAGCGACAATAACATTATGGAATTTTGCGGCGATTATTGTAAATGTCATTGCTTTTGTTCTTCTTTATGTCAATGCAAATAGAAACGCATCCCTGAAGGCTTTTTTTATCGTAGAGCTATCCATGGTGATATGGCTTTCCGGAAAAGTATTTAAAACGGTTTCGCCAACGGAGGAAATCCGATGGGCATTTATCGTATTCTACTATTTTGGTATTATTTTTCTGGCGGTTAGTTTTTTGGATTTTGCCTACATATACAATAAGGGAAAGCCCATGCGAAGAGCCTTTAGGATTTGTATTTATGCATTGGGAGTGGTTCAGTTTGTTGTTGTGCTCACCAATCCTTATCATTATCTGTTTTATTCCAGGTACAACTTCTGGGGAGATGACTTCGGGAAACTATTCTATGTGCATCTTGTCATCAATTACCTGTTTATTCTGATTGGGATGGTGCTTTGCTCACTGCGGTTTAATAAACAGCTGAAGGAAAAGACAAAACTGGGAAAACTCCTCATTATATTTGCAATCCTGGCCCCGTTGGTCTTAAACTTCCTCTACATCTCTCGAGTGCTGCAATCCATTTTTAACAGGCTGAACATTCAGGTTTTTGACATTACTCCGATTGTATATACTTGGTCCCTGGCCATCTTTTTATATGCGACATTCAAGTATGAATTTTTTGATCTGACACCGATGATAAAGGATGAAGTGACACGTAATCTGGACACGCCAATTCTAATCACAGACGTACACGGCAAGGCACTGTATGCCAACAAAAAATTTGAAATGCTTTTTGAAAATGTGGCAGGGGTCGTAAAGCATCTCTTTAACGCAGAAGCCAATACATTCACATGGTATGACAAGTATTACAGATGTCATCAATACGAAGTGCAGAAAATGGGGAATGCTAAGTTTATTATTTCGCTACATGATATAACATCATATCAAATGGTCAACAATGCACTGATTCTTGAAAATCAAAGGCTTGAAACGGTCAATAGAAAGCTGGAAACACAAATCCGGTTATTGAAGCAAACCTCCCATCTGGGTGCAAGAAATTATGTGGCAAGAGAGCTCCATGACATCATCGGACATTCTTTGGTTATTTCCATGAGGCTTTTGGAAGCCGGGAAGATTTTTTATGATAAAAATAAAACGAAACCGATACATAACCTTGAACGAGCCAAACAGGTGATAAAAAGCGGTTTTAAAGAAATAAGCAATGTAAAAGATAAAGACAGTCGTGCGACATACAATGTTTCTATTCTGGAGCGTGAAATCAAAACGATGTTGAAAACCGTTGATGTCAGTGGGATCAAAACAAACTTTTTCCTGCGGGGAAGCAGAAAAAACATGGAGGAAATGGTTTTTGATATTATTAAGAAGGTTTCTACCGAGCTTGTTACAAATACTCTGAAGCATTCTGGAGCTACCAGCCTGTTTTTGTCTATCATATTCGAAGAGGATCGTGTGGTAATCTCGCAGATGGATAATGGCAGAGGGTTTGAGAGCCTAAAAAAAGGGAATGGGCTTTCAGGAATTGACGGCAGATTGTCCCTGGTCAATGGCATAGCAAGATATACCAGCAGTGCCGGGGAAGGCTTCAACGCCAATATCCTGATTCCCCTTCGTTGAGTTCCTATATTGGGGTGTGGACGAAGTCCACTTTAGTTCTCCAGCCAAAATGGCATATGTTCGCCATCATTGATACTTCCTTCGCCATGATCGATCATCTCATAAGTAGTCATACAGCTTTCATCAAATATGCTTTTATCGAATGGAATGAAGTCAATCGTATAGGATATTTCCTCTCCTAATTTTTCTTGAGACATTATGTTTTCTAACATATAGGTATTGATTTTAACAATCTTTTTATCCTCTATGACATATTCATAAATTTGATAGAGCCCGCTTACGGAAAGATTCTTGGGATCGTAGAAGGTATAAATCATCTGGCTGTCTGTTTCTGAAACCCCGATGAGTCCAACCTCTTCAAAATTAAAGAATTTCTGCTCAAAGCAGGATTCATCATACACCTCAATGGTTTTCAGATCATCAATAATGGTATAAAATCTGTCATCCCTCATATTCTTAACGGTCAACTCCGTTCCGTCGTTTTTGATATAATTTGTTACATACAAAGGATGTCTCAGACTAAAGTTGTTCATTCCACCGGTATATATGGTGATTTCCTGGCCTTGATCACCGGTCAATACAATCCCGGTCGCCTCTTCAGGGATGGTATAGTATATCCCATCATCTAACGAAGCATAATCTCCGCCCTCTGCCTTAAAAATTAACAGTGTTATGTCTTGATAATCAACATCTTCGGGTTCCTGAAAAAGAGTGTCGTCTATCGTTTTTTCTATTACAGAGGTTGCTGTTTTATTCTCAATAAGGACACCCTTGTGGCTAAAGACCAATTCTTTGATGAGTACCCCATGTCGGATAGAGATCCACCTTTTGTAAAGCTTTTCACTCGCATTCAGTTCTAAAAAGACGCAGGGTTCATCATTGAACAGTGTAATATAGCAATTCATTAATTGCTCGTCCTTTTCAAGAAGGAAAGGATTATAGGTTGGCTTTTGAATATTCTCCAATCCCATATAGTTGCAGGACATACCGATGCGCATTCTGGTTAACGTTTCAGCGGGTTCTGAATAATTACCAAGCATCGTATCTTGTACTTCGTAAAAAACTCCCTTTCCCTTATAAAAATACCGATAGAATTTCGCATATTCATCAATGATTTCTTCCTCATAAATGCTGTCTTCTTTTAAGCTCACCGATATCGTTTTTTTATACTCGTTATATGTAATATCTCCCATAAACTCATCCCACTCATACCTTTCGTGCTCATAACAGATTTCAAGCTCTGAAAATCCTTTATGATTCATCGTATTGAATAAAGTGGCTGAATCTTCACTATATGTGTAACTCACACTGTCTTCTTTTTTGGGGCTATATCGGTAGATATCCAATTCGCAGAAAGGAGATGCCAAACCCATATCCTCAGCCTTACGGATCATGGCTTCGTCCGTTTCCGGCAGAGAATTGAAGCTCATTCTTGATCCAATCAACTCAAGGGCTTTAAATGTGACAGAGACTTTGCTTTCCTGCTTGTCTGTCTCTGACTTTTCAGGCGCAGATTCTGAAGCCTCTGTATTCTCTACAGTGTCTGTCGTTCCTATTGCCTCTTTTGCATTATCCTGATGAATGAGGGTGCTGTCGGTTAAGTCTTTATCAGTAGCTGAAGGTTTTACGCACCCCATCAGTAACAAAATTAAAACCAAAGGTAAAATAATTTTTCTTTTCATATTGTCCTCACTAATCATTATTTCTCGTTTTCAATAAAATCCGCCTGACCGTCTTCTACTTTCAGCATTCTTTGGTAATCGAAGTTTGCAGTAAAGCTTTCCCAATCGGTTGGCATCACATCCAATATATCAACAGGAAGTGGCTCTGAGTCATAGGCCTCTTGTTTTCGTATGGCATAATAAACATTTTCACCCACTTGACAGATTAGCATTTGATTGGTTTCGCTTCTATCTTCCTGGCTATCGCCATAAGAGACAAACAGGGCTTCATCCGTGGCGAAGTAATGCGCTTGTGTAATTTTACCGTCAGAATCCATGCGTTCGGCCACAATCCTCTTCAGAGACGGATTATATGAGAGCTTAATGTATAAGGTTTTGCCATCATTATAGGTAAAATCATAACCAAAGAAGTAAAAATCTCCGTCTAAAGTAACACTGCTTGTATAAGTTCCACTTCCGTTTGGTGCTTCTTTTATCTCCGAGACATAAGTATCCACTGAACCGTTAAGTGCGTGCTCCAGCCCGGCATCATGAATCATTCCACTGACCTGGTAGGCGAAAAGCATATCCCCAAGGATGTAAAAGCTATCAATATCGCTTGAGGCATCATCCAGTTTATCTGTTGCTTCCTCAATTAGATTAATAAAGTTAGAAATACTGCTAAAATGCTTCCAAGTATCTCCATCCTTCTGTGGGCTTGCTGCCTCTACGGTTGTTTCGGTTGGTATTTTTTCTGTTTGTGTTGTTGGAACCGTTATTTCAGCTTCCTGAGTTGTTGGAACCGTTATCTCAGCTTCCTGTGTTGTTGGGGCTGGTTTAGTCGTTTGATTGACGCTCTGTTTTCCTTGGCACCCGGAGACTAAAACGACGCATAATACTAGGGGTATAGCACTTTTTAATATTCTTTTTTTCATGATTCTCCTCCTGCATTTTAATTTTGAGTTTTTCCATGCAATTTCTAAAAAGCCGATTCAAAACAACTTAAGTATACTTCTCACATGCATTTTTAACTATAACCTAGTAGTCATATTTATAGTGACTTCAGGTACGATAATGGAGCAGACATAACGGTGGTACTTCAAAGATTTTGGCTTTGCTCCATGGAACGAATTGCAGCAGAAAATGTTTGAAAAAAATGACTTTTTGTCATTCCGGTGTAAAAAGGATTACAAAAGTCATTCTAAAATGACCATTAGGATATAGGTTTTTTCTCCCAATGAAACTAGAATAAGAACAGGTGTTATCTAATGCTAAGGGAGGCTAAAATGGTAGTGCCGTGTTACATTGGATTTAAACGATATGGAGAAGAAATGCAGTTTGTAGAGATGATATTGAATGAAAACGAGAGGGTAGTGGCCAAACCCGGGACAATAATGTATAAGGATGGGCAAATAGGCATGGAAACGCTCATTGGGGGCGGAAGTGGAACCGATGAAGGCTTCTTTATGGGGGAAGGCTTGTCGATGATTATGTTTTCCAACCTTGCTTGTGATAAGGCATCGATTGCGTTTTCTGCTTCCTATCCGGGCAGTATTATCGCAATCGACCTGGCCGAATATGGAGGAAGCCTGATATGTCAAAAAAATGCTTTTTTATGTGCGGCCAAGGTTTCGTCGTTTAAGGTGTATCAACAAAAACAAATGGGAGAAAGTTATTCCGAAGACAAAGACGATATTATGCTGAGACTGGAAGGCAATGGCGTGATCTTTTTGCATGCGGCAGGGACCGGTATCAAAAAGAATATGCAGGCAGGTCATAGTTTGGAACTGGAGACAGGCTGTCTTGTTGCAATGACAACCGGTATTGACTATCGTGTTCGGAATGCAAAGAATAACCATCCCGGAATATCAGGGGGAAGTAGCGCGACTTTGGTAACGATTAAAGGTTCAGGTTCTGTTTGGGTACAGTCTATTTCCTTTAGCAAAATGGCAGATGAGATTTGCAAGGCAGCCTGCGGCGGAAACAAAGAGGAAACCAAGGACATTCACAATCCGTTTGAGGGAATGTCAGAACTTGCGCACTTGTTTGACCGGGATCAAACATGAAGAAGCGGTTGCAAGTTTCGGTAATGGGAAACATATGACATTTTAGATGAAAGAAAGGAGTGGATTGAATTGAAAAACAAAAATATTTCAATGATTATCCTATTGGTAGTATTGTTGCTTTTTTCAGGTGGATGTACAGGGAAAGAGGCAGCAAGCATAACAGAAGTACCGAAAGAGGCGGCGATTACAACTCAAAGTAAGACGGATAATATAGCCGAAGAAGCAAAGCAAGACAAACAGGAGACGGAACCTGTCCAAACAGAAGCGGAAGCACAGAAAACAGAAAAAGCACAGAGCACGGAAAAACAAGAAGCGGCAGATAAATCAACTGCACTGGATCTATCCTTGAAGGATAAAGCACTGGTTGATTCGCTCAAAGGGGATAGACCCAAAACCATGAAAATGGAAAGTGAAATGATCGCCTATGGTATGACATCCCAGATTCTCACCTATTATGATGGCAGCAAAACAAGAACAGAAACCTCTATCCCACAGGCAGGGAAAAGTATTTGTATCTTTTTGGAGGATGAAGGGGTTATGTACAGTTATGTTGAGGGGGATACAGATGGAACAAAAATGATTGGCGCAAACAGTGACCTCGCAGAGGAGATGGGTCTTAGGATTGATAACACTGATCTTTTAGCGGCACTTGTCGAGGGTTCTTCGGAAGTTTTGTCGGCAAGGGTTGAAACGCTAAATGGTGAAGAGGTGGTTTACATTGAAGCGACTGAGTCGGATGATGAACTGGGAGAAGTTTTTGTGCAAATGTGGTATTCGGTCAAATACAACACTCCTTTGAAGTATATGATGAACATCGGTGAAAAAACGATGATGGAACTAATCGTGACACATGTTGAGAGAGATGTCACTCTCGACAAATCGCTGTTTCTGCCACCGGACAATGTAAATTTCATGGAAATGGATGCGGAAGCGATGATGAATGACTGGTAAATTAATTTTATTAATATCACTATATATGAGGAGGATTACCATGAAGAAAATTTTGGGATGTATGATCGTTTTTGCCTTGTTGCTGACGATGTCTATGACGACCTTTGCAGACAGTGAAAGCGACAGCATTGTATCTGCTGCAAACAGCGCAAGCTTTGTTGTCAAGAATGACGGCTCTCTATGGAGCTGGGGGCTGGATTTTGTTGGAAATGGTCAAGGTTATGACGGGCTCGAGTGGAAGCCGGTTAGGATACTGGATAACGTAAGAAGTGTTTCTGCTGGAGGATGTCAACGAGCTGCCGTAAAAAAAGACAATACATTATGGGTGTGGGGCAGTATGTCGGGATATTACAATGGTGAGCAGGTGCCTAGCTACACAAAGCCTGTAAAAGCTTTGGATGATGTGGAGATGGTATCGGTTTGTGCTGACTTTATGATTATACTGAAAACAGATGACTCCGTGTGGGTGAATAACTTCTTATTAGGGGATGGCACACAAAACCGTTCTGAAGGGTTTGTAAAGGTAATGGATGGCTGCAAGTATGTTT
>JAAYBT010000039.1 GCA_012730015.1 Clostridiaceae bacterium | reverse complement strand
TAGAGTATACTGCGGCGTAAATATGGCGATGGGATAAGGGAAAAAGTCGATAATCTGAGAAAACAGAGCTTCATTGGAGACAAGCATCTGAAATCTTTTTATCATTTTACCCTGTGTCTCAGTTTTTTCCTCCAACATTTTCTGTACCTCTGACAGTTCCTCAAGCAGCTGTTCTTTTGTTTTGTCACCCATACAAATCCTCCCATCTATCCGAACTGTTCATACTTCACGGCTATTATTCAGGACTTTTACGATATAACCTTCATATGATTTAACAGTACAATATATAGTGACAAACTTATAGATACACCTGCAATATATTGTGCCGCAGAACTTAAAATATGACACATCGTAAATGCCCTATCCATATATTATTAGCCCGCCAAATGCAATGATAGACTGTATATACTCATATTCAGTAAAGAAAGTGTTATTTTAATTAAAAAAAGGAAGCCGGGCTGAAACTTGCGGGAACCTACAATTGAATATATTTTGAGGCAGGAGCTATAACAGCTCTAATCTTCCTGCCTTGAACTTCACCACATTTTTGAAGCATAGATGCATAAATCTATGAAGTTACATGAAGTTACGACTGGCTTATTGTTGGTTTTATCCATAATTATGCTTGTCTCGGCAAAAATCCCCCATATAATAAAAAGCAAGTTCCTATACACTACTCAGCTGTTGTTGGACAAACTTATTGAAGCAGGAGTATTTACAGGCCCGGAGTACAATGCAGCGTTTCCGGACTAGCCGGTTTAGCGCGTAGACCCAATAACAGTGAAGTAGGAAATATAGACACAATCGCCGCTTCGTTTGAGGCGGCGATTAGTTCATTCCGTTACTGGAACAACGAAGTTTTCAAGAGCTTCACGCAGCTTGGGATGGCGGATTACAAAGTGAATAGCGGGCGATTTGCTTTTGGAGATCATTACCCAGCTGCCTTCATGCATGATTATCTGTATATGGCTGAAGGTTCTTGGAATGCTGAACTGCGCGGTGTAGTTAGGGTGCTCTGCGGCAAACAGTTTAGTCTGGTTCAAATGCTCAATATACTCATCGTAGTTGTAATATATGTCATTTTCAATAAATGCACCTCCCAGGGAAAGCACGACTGGCTGTGCGGCGAATTCTTCTTCTGACACCTGAGGTATTTCATCGAATACAGTATTATTCTCAAGAACAGACATTGTTGTAGTCCGCAACCATTGTGCGTATTCTAGAATCGCTTTTGTATCTGTTGCCGGAGTATTGCATCGCGTAAGTATACTCTCAAGCAAGTCACTGCCGAGAGTATACAGTGGCGGTGAAGACAGTATCCCATGACGGGTGCCTTCTGTCGCAGCGTCAGATGAGATAAATGACCGATATGCTTTCTCAGAATTCTGACGGAAAATCTTCATAAGAGGCTGAGCTTTTTTTAGGAGAAGCTGGGACTTTGCTCTATAGTATGCAACCTCATCTTTATTCTTTGTCAGATGATACTTACCGCGCCCATGCGCTCCGGAGATGCACTCGCCGCTCAGGGCTGCAGCCCCGGAAACATAATCGAGATGACAGAGTATATTTCCGCTGTCATTAGTAAGATAGTAGGGCGATATCTGACCGGTCATATATATTGGAATCCAGCTTTCGAGCCCAAGCATCATTTCATTAAACGGGCGGTCAAGGTTGTGAATAATATCGAGATGAAGCCCTTTCTTGAGTGTCATGGCAATAGCAAACATCCACTTCTTACCGAAATCAATGTCCTCTGCCATATCCTTCATCTCCATATTGCTACACATGAAAACGGTTTCCTTCGAACGGGATAACACAGTTGCTTTGAAAAAGTCCAGCTCGCCTTCTTTCATTTGTTCGATTCCGTAGTAGTTCTTTGAGGTTGAAAACTGGAATGGCACTGTCGGAACCTTAAGCTTGTCAAACTTAATGGAACGTATGTATTCATTGAGGTCAAAATCGTCGAGCTTTGTCAGGAAAGTGTTTATATGATCGGTTTTCAACGAAGCACCCTTATAGAGCCAGTTTTTCAATTTGGTATAGTAAGCGCGTTCATCCTCAATATCTGCCGGCGTAATACCCAGTATAGAGGCAACTGCAACTTTGTCCGAGCTGCGTACACGACGGCGGATCACAAACTGGCATACACCGTCAACAAACGCGTTTGGGTCAGATGGTCTGCGTTGCCCTGCACGGATACGGGATATATATGAAGCATCATAGCTGATGTGTCTTGCAAGCTCGTTCAGGTTTAGATTTAATACCGATATCAGCTCATTGAGATTATTCGTCATGAGCTCAAAGTTGAAATCAGATCTGGGGAGCGTTTCAGCGAGCGCTAAGTAAACAGATTCCTCTGTTACATCATCACGGTGAGCCTGACAGGCTATTGAAGCAAATCCCCGCGCAAGCTTGTGGAGCTGCTCGCTATCATGCCCCGGCGCACGTTCTCCTGCGCGATAACGGCTGATAACAGAAGGAGACAGCCCGGAATGTTTAGCCAGCTCCTTCCCGTTGCAATGCAACAGTTCCATGTATTCTGTCATTACGTCCCTGAAAGCCATACGAATCCCCTTTCCTATAACTACTCCATTATATCACGCGGTATTTATTTAGAGAAGTGAAAAGTTCCCGAGTTGTCATTGACTAGTCGGGAAGCATTACCGTTATCAGTTCTGAAAAGCCTTATAATATTGATATGACCATTTTTTGAGTTCGCAGGATAAATCATCCAAAGGGGGAGAGATATGAAGATATCATCAAAGAGAACGCTAATTTTCATTTTATTACTTAGCATGATGATGAGCCTGATACCGATGAGTGCATATGCTGCCGGAAATGTCACATGGAGTAAGGATACGAATAATTCATCCGAAAGTAATATTGGGATTGCAATGAACTCCGCTAACGGACTTAGCCAGTTAAGGTTGTTCAAGGGAGTCGGTACATTCGCGGACGGTACTGTCAATTTTGACCTGGGGCGTCCTGCTACCCGCGTGGAGGCACTTGTAATGCTGATTCGTCTGCTTGGTAAGGAAGCGGAGGCTGAAGCAGGCAACTGGAAGCATCCGTTCACGGACGTGCCTGCTTGGGCAGATAAATATGTGGGTTACGCATATGAAAAGGGATTGACTAAGGGCAGCACTGCTACGACATTCGGCACGGGCAATGCGACGGCGCAGATGTACCTGACATTCGTATTGCGTGCACTGGGATACTCTGATGCCGCAGGAGGCGATTTCACATGGGATAGGCCGGAAAAGCTTGCGAATGAGCTGGCACTTATTAGCGATGATATAAAGCTGGATAATTTTCTCCGCGCAGATGCAGCGCTTGTGTCCGCAGCAGCACTGTGTGCCCGGCTGAAGGACAGCACACTGCTGCTGTTGGATAAGCTTATTGATGCAGGGGTATTTACAGGACCTGAGTATAATGCAGCATTCCCGGACTCGCCGGTTAAGCGCGGTGAGGTACAACATGGAACACCTGAGTATGAAAGGGAGCCTGTTGTACTGGCGACAGGGCCGCGTAACTTTATGTTTACATTAGTGAATGTTGATGATATGACCGGAATGACGGAGCTTTATCTGTCGGACGGCAGCTATTCAGGAGGGGACTGGCAAACCACCGATAAGGGGTGGGTAAGTTTCAATATTACTAACAGAGGCCTGAAAACCGAGTTCTCCTGTTATACGGATGTAGATTTTGAGAATATTTCCGATTTGAAGATACGATACAGTAAAAATAGCGGAACAAATACCGAATATTGCGGCTGTACTGTAAAAAACGGCGGACGATACTTTTTTGATGAAACAGCAGAGCAGGTTTTGACACCGAGGTAAAACTGTCCGATAACAAACTGCTTTATACGGCTTGCCTGTCGGAAAACAAACAGCTTACTCCAGATAGACACTGATTCCTGAGAGTCTACAGTTATGCGGTGGGTGCGTCATGAAGAAAACGGTCCTTCTGTACCTGAGGATGGAAAGTTCACCATTGATTGGAGCGGTGGAACACCGCCCAATGGGGGAGTTGCCCCTGTAGTGAAATATACAATTGAAGGTGGTTCAGAGATTACTCCCGGTACATGCTCCGATGCGACAGAGGTGACCATAATTCAGGGAGCTGATCTAACAATTTCTTACACTCCGCCAAAAGAAAGTGGAGCTCCCCTTAATTTTTGGGGCATGCGTGTGACAAAACAAGGTGAACAGAATGCAACCGATGTAGTACAGAGCGTGCAAATATCGATGAACTTAAGCGGAAAATACGAAAACTCAAACGATGTGAGATAAAAATTCGTTTCTCGGATGAATCTGTTCAAAAAGCACCACTCATTTGGGATACTTTTTTTGACTTGCATGAAAATCCCTCGAGAAATGCAAAGTATACGCTTCATATGCTTGCCGCGATGAGTCGTGAGGATTATAGAAATATTATTGACGAATATTTTGTACAGATCTATTGTTCGATTTATAATGAAAACGGAAGCATAATAACAAAAATATTCGATCCGGTTGCCCTCGCACAAATTAATTTATCTTCTGACGCTGATGTAAAAGAGATAAAAAGCCGGTTCCGTGAATTAGCAAAAAAAACACATCCTGATACCGGTGGCAATGCCATGAAATTCATTGAATTGATGAAAGTGTATCGAAAGTTGATGGATGATTAGAAATTTGGAAAGGAGAAGATAAATATATGCAAAGGCGTTTTCTCTTCAGGCTTTACTCCATGCAAAGTCGGCAAACGAACCGGCAATTCGGTTGCATGGAGATTGTTGCTTATTGAATTGCCAATATGAAAATTGATCGACTTTGCACCTTCAGGTTATTTTATAATTTATGAGATAAGGGGCAAAGTATTATGTTTGAAAAGGTAACAAATTATTTTGACAATGTAGTTATGCCGGAAATTCGCAGAAAGCACGCAGAGATCCTTCCTGAGATGTGTATTTGGGTTCAAGGTTCCGTAGGGTTCGGCATCGATGACGAACTATCTGATTTGGACGCAAACATTTATTTGAAGGAGTCATCTTGGAAAGAATATGGCTCAACATTGCAATTGTCGATGAATAAACTCGTTTCGGATACGAATCCGTATTTGAAAGCCGGTTCGGGTATCTACGTGCAACCTCTGTCCTGGCTTCTCGATTTCCAAGGAGAAAAGTTCCTGGATAGCGCTCACACGCCTTCATGGAGTAAGGTGTCCATCGAATGGTTGTTTACTGTTCAAGAAAGCCTGATTATTCATGATCCATTAGATAGGCTACACCATTTACGTGAAGTAACTGCTCCAGCGCAGAGGCCTGAAGCATTGTGGAAAAAATCTTTGCTTTTGGAACTCAAGGCCTTTATTGAAGACGGTTATCATGAATTCAGGAGAAATGTGCTGCGTGGACATCTGGCGGAAGTATGTATCAGTTTCGGCTGCGTTATCGAGAAATTATATCATATCGGTTTCTTAATCGTTAAGCAATATTACCCTTGGCGAACACATCTACGTTGGGCGTTTGAAAGGTTGCCTGAGCCTTTTAGAAGCATCGGAATGGATATTGACAAAGCGCTGATCGTAGCGGACTGGCAAGAAAAGATGGAAATCGTCAAAACAGTGTTTGACGCCTACAGATCCTATATCAACAAAAATGCTATTTTCCCTGAGATTGATCTTAGCACAATCAATCTGGATGATAGCGGCTACGCTGAAGAACTGATTTGGGCAGAACGGCTGAATGCTTGGGAGAAACCAGCTTGGCGTGAGCGGATCACCAGTTGCATGGAAAAAGCTGTACAAGATGGCTATTCACCGGAGGATTTCTGGGTTTACAGTTTGTGGAATATGATGTAATTCAACTCCCGGTACGCATTAGTCATAGAAACAGAAAGTCTGCTGAATAGCGGGCTTTCTGTTTCTATACTGATGTTCAGTTCGTTTATGTACATTAAAACTACCTTTGAGGCTGGGCATACATTAAAAGCATTAAATACGACAGCAAAAGAACCTAAAGTCAATAAAAAGTATAGCAAGTTAATGGTTAGTTGAGTTACAATATCTTTCTTGTATGGCAGTTCATCCTAAATATAGAAGGCAGGGTATTGCATCAGCAATGATAAAAAAAATGATTTCATTGTTTCCTAATGATGTTGATGTATCAGTAACAACTTTTAGAGAAGGCGATATAAAAGGCATTGCCCCAAGATCACTTTATCAATGAGGGCAAAAGCAGATAAATCTCTAAATGGCATCAAGAAAATGTATAAGGAAGATAAGAACAAGGCGCTGAAGGTTGCTGATCAAATAATAAAAAACACATACAGAACCCTTATGTCAAGATGCCAGAAGGGATTCTATATATATTGCTTAGATGAAGGGCTGCGGGATTATTTGCGGGAAAGGCTTAACAAGTTCTATAAACCAATTGAATATACATCATATTCGGCATTTGGAAAGAAAAAGAATAAGGCTGCAGAAGATGATCCGGAGTATAGCTGAGATTAGGAACTTATTTCGACTTATAACTGTCTAACTACTCAAGATGCTCATATCATTCATTTCACTAAGGAGAAATGGACCATGAAACCACGTGCAAAACCAAATGTAAAACCAAATGAGAAACCAAGCAAAAAATCATATGCAAAACCACATAAAAAAAGCCGAGTAAAGAGTCTTCTGCTGATTGCCTTGATCATCGTATGTGCAGGTGTCATTGCGTTGTTTGGCCTTGACGCTTATGTGAGGGCATCGGTCAGTGAAAGGCTGCTCAGCGTACAGGAAGCTTCGCAGTTGAAGGCGGATTGCATTCTTGTGCTTGGTGCATTGGTCCGAACCAACGAAACACCGAGCAATCTGCTGGAGGATCGACTTCAGCGGGGGATCGAGCTTTACAACCTGGGTGTCTCCGACCGACTGCTTATGAGTGGAGATCATGGTCAGGTGAATTATGATGAAGTCAACGTTATGAAGCAGTATGCTATTGATACTGGGATTCCTTCGCAGCATGTGTTTATGGATCATGCGGGTTTCTCCACCTATGAAAGCTTTTATCGGGCCAGGGATGTCTTCTTGGCCCGGAAAATCGTAATTGTGACTCAGGAATATCACCTGTACCGGGCGCTCTATATTGCAGAAAAGCTGGGTTTGGATGCTTATGGCGTTCCAGCGGCACCGAAAAGTTATACCGGACAGTTCAGCCGTGAAATGCGCGAAATTCTGGCAAGGGCTAAGGATGTATTTTATACAATTCTTAAGCCGCAGCCAACCTATTTGGGTGATACCATACCAGTCAATGGAAACGGGGATCTGACCAATGACAAATCATAAATGGTTGTTCGCAAAAAGGTGTAGGCAAATTGTTATATAAAAAACTTCTTTCTGCTTTGAAACAACAGGGATTTGTAAAGGCGATTGCGGTTCTAGGCTGCCCGAATGAAGGAAGTGAGATTTTTAATCAGAAAATGCGGTTTTCATTCGTTTCGACGTTACCCAATATTGGGTATAAGCTTGGTTCGTGGCATGACATAAAATACTACGTCCTCGGTACTCCGCCCGCTGCCTTGTAGTTGGTTTTGCTCATACGGTTACCGGCATTGTCATAGGTGTAATTTTCTGTGCCTGCTGTTGGGTATTGAACAGAGGATAGTCTGTTCAAATTGTCATAGGTGTAGTATGTGGTTTCTCCATTTTCTATTTTGGATTCCTGATTGCCGTTGTTGTCATAAGTATAGGTAAACCTGGAGATATATTTTTGGCACTCCAAATACTAACTGCTCCTTACTTCAATCTCCTTCTGAGTTGCTTGAAATATGGTTATCGAAATATATAAAACCAGGAATGTGTTATAGAGGGTTTTAAATAATATATTTACAGAATTCACTACCACTATAAAATTACTATTTTGTGTATAAATAACATATTCAAGGTTGCCTAAATAATAAGAAATTGGTGAAACAATTATAACCACAGTTATAAACATTACTCCTAACCTGCCAAATATCCTTTTTAAGCCATCATTATATGTATCTTCCTGTGTAAATCTGCCTACCTGAGGGTCATAGTACCTGGCTC
>JAAYBT010000256.1 GCA_012730015.1 Clostridiaceae bacterium | reverse complement strand
GCATCTAGAAATCTTGTGGGATAGGTTCCCGGATTTTGAAATCGTTTGGAATAGTTCAGTAGAACCGGCGCGCAAGGGTTATGCGGGTACCATGTTTTTATATAGGAGTGATCTATCACCATCTGTTACCTTTCCGAAAATTGGAGCGCCGGACACCATGGATGCCGAAGGTCGCATAATTACTTTAGAATTCGCTGATTTCTTCCTGACACAGGTATATACGCCGAATGCAGGTGACGGCTTGAATCGTCTAGACGCTCGCCAAATCTGGGATATTAAGTTTGCCGAATATCTGGCGAAGCTGGATAAAGAGAAGCCGGTCATTGCGACAGGTGATTTTAATGTAGCACATAAGGAAATAGATTTGGCGCATCCAAACAGCAACCGCCGTTCAGCCGGCTTTACCGATGAGGAGCGCCAGGGCTTTACAAATCTATTAGCTAAGGGTTTTACAGATACCTTCCGCCATATTCACGGCGATGTGACAGGAGTTTATTCCTGGTGGGCTCAGCGTGCTAAAACGAGTAAAATTAATAATTCCGGTTGGAGGATCGACTACTGGCTGGTAAGCGATCGCATTGCAGATAAAGTAAGTAAATCTGAAATGATTGATTCGGGTCCAAGACAGGATCACACACCAGTATTACTGGAGATAGATTTGTAGAATATTAGCAAAAAATTCTTGACAGTTATCTAACTATCTTTTATAATGACTATTATGACCGAAAAGTTAATAATGGTCATTATTAAAAAGATAGGGAGAGGACTTATCTATGTCGCCAAAAATCTTGACAGATCAGGAGAGACAATTACAAAAGAATAGGCTAATTGGAGAGGGAAAAAAGCTACTATTTTCATATGGTATAAGGAAAACCAGCGTCGCTGATATTACCAAGGCCGCGGGCATGGCAAAGGGCACCTTCTACCAGCACTTTACTTCCAAAGAGGAATTGTTTCTTGAGATTGTCACGCAGCTTCACGTCACCTGGTTCCAACAAGCGGAGCTCTATTTTTCAGAGCCATCGTCTGAGCCACTCGGGGAGCGTGTACGTAGCTTTATTCGCTTTTGCTTTCATGCCAACGAATTCATTTCAATTTTCAAGTATCACAACGAGATTGAAGAGCTGATTATGGAAATGCAGGCAAGCTCCAATCAAGCCGTTATCGACCTGATGGACCTGGAACATGCAGCCTATGAAAGGCTACTAAAAATGTTCAATATTGATACGAACAAAACTAAACCGGGAGTGGTGTACAATTACTTTCATGCCATGTATTTCGGTATTGCCAATAAGAGCATGATGGACCCTGACTGTTTTGACGAAACCTTCGAGGCGATGTTGAATGGACTAATTGTTTATATTTTTGGAGGTATATCATGAATCTATATACCTTAAAAGCGTTATCCAAAAACTATGGCGAGGGAGACTCGCTGGTTAGGGCACTCAGAGATGTATATCTTGAGATTCCACATGGCAGGTTTGCTGTGGTGCTGGGCGCAAGTGGTTCCGGCAAATCCACGCTGCTTAACATGCTAGGCTGTATGGACCGGCCAACTGCTGGACAGATTCTGTTTGGAGATGCGGACATCACAGCCTACAGCAAGCGCGAAATGACTCAGTTTCGCAAGACCACTATCGGGTTTGTATTTCAGAGCTACAACCTGCTGCCTGACTTGAATGCATTAGAAAATGTAGAGTTTTCTACGGAAATGGTAGGGCTTTCCCCTGCAGACGCTGAGCGTGCTCTGGTACAGGTGGGCTTATCTGATCGCATCAAGCACTTTCCGGGGCAGCTTTCGGGGGGCGAGCAACAGCGTGTTTCCATCGCAAGGGCCATCGCCAAACAGCCAAAGGTCTTGTTATGTGATGAGCCTACAGGCGCGTTGGACTTTGAAACGGGCATCATGGTGCTTGAGGTACTAAAGCAGATTCATAGAGAGCAGGGAACGTCCATTCTTTTCATCACCCATAGCCAGGAGATTGCCAAGATAGCAGATATAGTAATCCGCCTTCGCAGTGGTGAGATTATGAGCGTCACCGAAAATGAAAGGCCTCTTGAGCCAAGAGAGGTGGAATGGTGATGAATAAATCTATATTCCGCCTTATATTCCGAAAGATGCGCCATAACTTACCGCAGCTAATAGGCATGACCTTGCTGGTAATTGTTGGAGCAGCTTTTTTTGTAACTCTTTACACCATCTACTTAAGCTATGACAGGCAAGCCAATCACCTGTTTGAGACACAGGGCTATGCTGATGTGACCTATTATGGAAGCTTTGACTCTGATGATCTGGCAGTGGTCGCGCAGAAAGAGGGCATCCGGCAAGCACGGGGACGAAATGTGAGGGACATTCGAGATGGGGACATCACACTGCGAGCAGTAGGGCTGACTGACGACATCAATACTCCCTACCTTTATGAAGGGGTCTTGCCGGAGGATTCTACCCAATGCGCACTACTTAGTAAGCATGCCCGGGCACGTGGTATAGGATTGGGAGACATCCTGCGTTTGGAGGGGCGCAGATTAAAGGTTTGCGGTTTAGTTGCATCTCCCGAATATGTTTACATGGTGCAAAATGAACGCGCGATGATGGCTCAGCCTGAACGCTTCGGCGTGGTGTTTGTGAATGAAAGCTTTTTTGAAGAGGGTTATGGCGAGATTGTCGCCTTGGGTGATATTGGTAAGGACGTGGCGGAAGACCTTGGAGTGACTATCGGGGCCGTAAAAACTGTGATGCAGAGCGATCAGCTGAATAAGGTGCTGTTTAGGGAGGACCTCAAGCAGATACGCACATTTGCCTATGTATTCCCGCTGATTTTTGCACTTCTTATTATTATGATAGTCTATGTTATGATAAAACGCACAATATCCATGGAAGGCAGGCAGATTGGCGTCTACAAAGCATTAGGAGTTACAGACGCAAGGCTGTTACTAATCTACATTACCCAGTCGGCCTTTATGGCGATAGTGGGTGGAATACTTGGATGCGTGGTTGCTTCGCTGCTGTGTGATACCATTATCGGCTTTTTCTCGTCCATGTTTGAGGTCCCAGGGCTTGCGTTCACATTTTATCCCACCCTGTGGGGTAGTGTAATCCTTGTGTGCATATTGATTTGCTCCTTTACCGCGATTATTAGCGTACGCGGTGTTTTTATGCCGATGCCCGCAGAACTGATGCGTTCCAGAATGCCGTCGGGCGGTAAGCAGATACTAATGGAGAGAGCTACATTTCTTTGGAGAAGGATATCCTTCAATACGCGATACGCTCTTAAGAGTACGCTAAGGAACAAGGGGCGGTTTGTGGCGGTGTTGCTTGGTATGTGCGGCTCCTGCGCGCTACTTACATTTGCGTTGGGCTTTTTCAACTCAGCCGAATACACTCAAAACTCCTATTTTGATGATTTCGTGCATTATGATGCCTTAATCGAGCTTAGCCCGATGCCGCTTGAGATGGAGCATCCGGTTGAACAGCATCTCGATGAGAGCAGCCGTGCGCTGGTTCTACCCGCAGTGATTCGCGAAAAGGAATACCCGTTGTTTGTTGTGCAAGATAGCTTCGATATGCTGCAGATTGACACCTGGCGCACAAAGGATGGCCTTATTATAACCGAATACCTTGCGCAGCAGTGGAAGGTGTCTGAGGGTGATAGTCTCATGATTGGCGATACCGAGGTCAGGGTATCAGGAGTATTCAAGCAGAGCTTCGGACTCTCTCTTTATACCAGCTACGATTATGCGTCGGAAGTGTTATCCGATTTTAAGCCTTTCTATAACGTCATATTCGCAAGAGATACGGATGTTGGCGAGCTAAAAACATTGAGCCGGGAGCAGGGCTTCGAATATGCCACACAGGAAGATGACAAAAGGAGCTTTGCATCGGTGATGGAAAGCTTAAACACACTTATCTGGTTCATGCTGGCCTGTGCAGTCATACTCGGGCTTACGGTGCTGTATACTGTAGGGCTTATGAACCTGTCGGCGCGAGAGTATGAGTATATGTTCATGGGAGTTATGGGCTATCCCATTAAAAGCATCATGAGCGCACACATTAAGGAAACTGTAATGCAGCTGGTTCTGGCATTGCCCGCCGGCTTTGTGCTTGGCTATGGGATCCTAAATGTTGTTAAGACAGCGTTCTCGGGGGATAGCTTTGTGCTATCCGCGGCAATTTACCCAGAAAGCTATGTGTATGCGGGAATAATTGTTATAGTTATGGCAGGGCTCATTGCGCTTGTCAGCAGATTTCGTATTGTCAGGCTGGATATTGTTGAGGGGCTTAAGGTCAGGTCCGAATAGGGTGCTTGGAGGGTACAGAGTGGGAAATATTGCATGAATAAAGGCACATAAGAAAAAGTAGTGGAAGGGCCTCCCTCTTGCCTTACTTTGTCTGTTTATAATGGATTAAAATGCCTAATCAAGGTTATGATATATACATGGGAAATTATATCCTTGTGTGGTATAATGATACAAATCCTATTTATTGGCGAAGGAGAATATTCTATGGAAGCAAAATCGAGTGGAGGAAGAAGGATACAGAGGTTTATTGCATTTTCTTTAAGCCTATTCTTTCTGATGACAGGTGCCGTATCCGCTTCGCATGCGACACAAAAGGACCAGGTTGGCAGTCATCTGATCGGCGAGATATTGTACCGGGAGGATTTCGAGGACGGGAATCTAGCCATTGTGGACACTCGATTAGCTAAAGGAATGACCTGGAGCACTCATGGAGATTTAGTAACCGGAACCGGTAAAGGCCTGGAAGGTAAGTTTTTAAGAATGAATGCAGGGGCATATGCCCTTTCGAATGAGCAAATAGACCAATCAGAGTATACGCTCTCCTTTACCAGTATCAATTGGTATAACACCGCCGCCAGAGTTATGATTGAGTACCGGAACGGCAAAAACTACTATTCCTTCAATCCGACGACGGGACAGGTATACCGCATGCTGGATGGTGTTGAGGAGGAGCTGAAGGTTGAAGGTATAAGCAGAGTTTTAAGCTCTCCCAGGCAAAATCCTTCAATTAATCATTTCAAGCTTTATTTCAATAATGATGGCAAGTCTATTACTATTTCAGCAGATCGTGATGGATACGAGAATAGAAAGGATTACGAGTATACCTATATTGATAGGGACACAAAAGCGGTTAAGCGATTTACGGGCGGCAGAGTAAAGCTGGCAAGAATTGATGAGGGAAAAAGTCGCTATTGGGTCAACTTTGACGATATCCTTGTGACAAAGGGTAGGCTCAGCGCGGCCTTGCCAAGAGACCCTGTCAAGCTGTATGTAAGCGACAAGGGCGACGACAGCCATGGGGGCACCGAGACTGAGCCCCTTAAAACTATAAGCAGGGCTATTGAATGCTCCTACCCCGGAGACGAGATTATTGTTGAGGATGGAGTATATGATGAGCAAATAAAATTCCTGTCTAACCGCATTTATAGCGAGGCGGGTAATAGGCTGATTCTTCGGGCTCGCAATAAGCATAAGGCTTCCATAGGTTCAATTAACTTTAAGCACAGTGCATTTGTGGTAATGGATGGGTTTAAGCTGGACGGTGGAAGCATAGACCTGGGAGGCAGCACAGGCACACAGGTAACTAATAATTATATCCATGATGCAGGAATTGGAATCAAAGCAGCAGGGAATGACTGTAGAGTTGCCGGAAACTATATTTACAGGTGCAGCTTTGGCATTAATGTGTCAGGAACCAATATGCTTGTTGAGAACAACGAGATAGAGCGTCTGATATTTAGAAGCGGCGACGCTGATTATTTTCGATTCTTTGGTCAGGGTCATACTATCAGAGGTAACTATATGCACGGCACAAGAAGAGAGGAAATTGGCAAGGCACATGTAGATGGCTTCCAAACATTTGATAACAATGGGGAATATGCGCGTAATATAGTCATTGATGGAAATTTTATCGAGGATTTCTATCATCAGGGCTTTATGGGTTCGGGTAGTTATTATTACCATTCCTATGATATTACATTTAGGAATAATGTCTTTAAGGATGCTGCCTCATGGGGCTTGTGCATTTCTAGTTTAAAAGACGTAAAGGTTTTTAACAACCTGTTTATCAACATGAGTATACATGGCGTCGGATTTAGGGGAGATGAGGGAAAGCCTGCTACAGGCGAGGTTCGCAATAATATATTTTACAATGCTAGAAATTGCTATTTTGGGATCGATAATAGCAAATACGCGTCCAATAATATAGTTTACATGTCAGATGCCTATAAAAAATACCAGCAGGAAAGCTTCCCCAACGATATTGTCAATGCGGATCCACTATTTATTGATTTTAATAATGACGATTTTTCGATACATCCCAACAGCCCGGCCATTGACAAGGGCATAATGGTGGATATGGCCCATGATTTTGCCCGGAAGCCAAGACCGAATGGAAGCGGCTTAGATATCGGGCCATTCGAATTTCAGGGATCTGCTCTTCCCGTTGCATATATTAAGTATAGTAATTATGTTAGCTCTAGTTCGGGACATGAGCCCTTTAGGGTTGCCTTTGACGGTTCTAATTCCTATGCCCCCCAAGGAAGAAGTATTGTATCTTATGAATGGGATTTTGGTGATGGCAGCACCGGCCTGGGCCTTGCTGTAAATCATATCTTTTCATCAGGAAAGCACACAGTTAAGTTGACTGTCACTGACACTGAAGGATATAAGCATACTGCCAGCCATGAGTTTGACGTAATTGCTTCAGAATTTCCCAACCTGAATCTGTATCTGCCTTTCACCAGGGATTGTCAGGATGCCTCCGGGAAAAACATGACAATAGAAGCTGGTGATGCTACGCTTTATAGAAATTCTGTCCATGGAAGAGCAATTCGCTTTAATAATTATGGAAGCCGGGGAATTTCGGTGAAGCACAGCAGCTACCTTGATGGCCTTGATGAGATAACATTTGCCTTTTTTGCAAGGAAGGCTGCTAAGGACACAGCAGCAACGGTTGTACACAAGCATACAGTTTATGGCATTCAGATAACTGCTGATGGTTTTGCAGGCTCAATAAGCACTACAAACGAGTCAAAGAAATTTTCCGCGACTAAGCTTGTAAATGATACAGCCTGGCATCATTATGCAGTTACTTATGATGGGGCAAATATTACTATGTACCTCGATGGAAATGAATGCTCGCGCACTGAATTATCGGGTCGGATAAAGCGAGATGCCAGTCGGGCCGTAGTGATTGGCCGCAACCCATGGGGTAAGAGCTTTAACGGCTTAATGGATGAAATCAGAGTATATGACAGGGCTCTTAGCAAAGAGGAAATACAAGAATTAATCTAGTCCAGGGTGGCTAATTTATTCTTCAGACACTTCATTTTTATCCCGACTTTGCCGAAATAGGATATTAAGAAGGAAGAATCCACAGGAATTGCATTATCATCTACTGAGTGGGCATTTTGCGATGTCATATGTTTTGAGTTCCGCAGCACAATATATTGCGGGCATCGCAAAACCCTTTGAATGATTTGCATGTTCATT
>JAAYBT010000038.1 GCA_012730015.1 Clostridiaceae bacterium | reverse complement strand
GACCTCACGACAAGCATTTCACTTGGTGAGAATAAGCCTGTGACGGTTGTGGGGAATAGTGCAATGCCATTGCAGGCTTATGTAGTGAAAAATGTTGTGCAAAGCGCAGCTAATCTGGTGTCGGCGGCACAGAGTGCGATTATTACTATTTATCATTATGACAGGGAAGCGGGTCTTTCCGGTGCCGAGCTGGATGCCAGATACAATAATGCTATTATGGAGTATTTTCTGGAGGCGCTGGCCAGGAATGAGATTTTCCTGGATGCCGGTGATGGTTCTGCTTACAGTTTGACGCCTGTGGAGTACTTTACAGCAGCCCTAATCGTCGTTTTCATGATGTTTGCAGGTATGCCTGCCATGAAGATGCTGACCATGGAGAGAAGCGCCGGAATTACAAGAAGACTTTCAGGTACACCTGTTAGGGCATGGATGGTGCCACTGTCGAAGCTTATTGTGTCAGTTCTGCTTCTTATATTGCAGTTTGGGATAATCATAGTATTTACATCTATGGTGTTTAACAACTATTGGGGTGCGCCGGTCAAAAATATACTGATGCTCTTCGGGGCTATTATACTGGCGGTCAGTGCCTGGTCTGTCTTTGTAGCTTCGGTTGCATCATCCCCGGCCTCTGCCGATGTTATCGGGAATTTGGGAATTTTACTGATGGCTGTTGTTGGCGGGAGCATTTATCCCCTAGCCTCAATGCCCGGGTTTATGAGGGGGCTTAGCACACTTACAATAAACAGGTGGGCAATGGATGGCTTTATGGTACTGTTCTCCGGCAATGATGCGGCAGGCACAGGTCTTCATTCCCTGGTACTGGCTGTTATGGCATTTATCCTGATGGCTGTGTCCATATTGATAATGAAATTTGCAAGAAGGGAGTAAGGCGTATCAAGGTTATAGGTGTGGCTTTCTATAAATTAAAGATGATGCTCAGCGACAAGCTGCTTTTTGCGGCAATGATTCTTATTCCACTATTGATTATGGTTACTGCGGGATATGTGCTAAAAAATGAGAAGCTGGATACAATACCTGTTGCGGTGGTGGATGAGGATGAATCAGCCTACTCTTCTTTGCTGCTGGAGAGGCTTTCAAGGAAAGAAGGTCTGAGCTTGAATACTGTAGACCGCAAAGGGGCGCGAGGCCTCCTGGAAGACAGCTCGGTTGAGCAGGTTTTCATTATCAATAAAGGCTTTGAAAAGTCTGTCAAGAAGGGCGAAAGTGACGGTTTGATTGAGATTATCAGTTCTTCCTCCTCTTATTCTGCCGGTTACACGGCTGAGCTGGTTGCCGGCGAGACCATAAGGATGGTTACTGCCGATATGGCTTCCAACAATGTGGTGCAGCATTATGAGAGCCTGGGGATGGAGAAGGGGAGCGGCTTCAGGGACGAGGTATATGCATTTGCGGATGCGCTCTGGGAGCCTGAGCCTTTAATGACGATTGACTATGAGGAGCTAAGGGGCGGTGTAGTTGAGGAGGTGTCACGGGCAGTGCCGTCAACATCTTCTGCAGCATCGGCTGGGCTGATTGTGGCATTTATTATGTTCTACATGCTCTTCGCGGGGGGATGGCTAATTGAGGAGAGGCTGAATGGGACAATTAGGAGGCTCGCTGTAGGAGGCGGCGCTGTTGCAGCATCATTTCTTGGAAGTGTGCTGGCCTTATTTACAGCCGGAGCGCTTCAAATATTTATCTTCGCTGCTGTTTTACGATTATTTTTTGGTATCACACTTTTCGCGGGGACACTTTCTTATCTGGTATTATTCGCTTATTTGCTGGCGGTAATTGCCATCAGTATGCTCCTGTCCTCTGTACTGAAGACGCAGGCACAGCTACAGGCGGGTGCGCCGGTACTGGCATTGTTGACCGGCTTTGCCGGAGGGTGCTTCTGGAATTTCATTGAACTGCCTGGGCGGGTCGAATATTTATCATTGCTCACACCTCAAGGGTGGGCACTGAAAGCACTAAACAGCTTAATTGCTGACCCCGCCGCCTTATCCATGGCAATGATACCGCTTCTTATTTTGTTGACAATATCGTTGATTTTGCTGCCCTTAAGCTATATGATAATTAATATGCAACTGAGAAGAGGATAGATAATAAACATAAGGAGATCATTTATGGGGAAATTCAAGGAAAGGTTAGTGGATATACTGGCATTTCCAACAATTCTTTATGAGAAGCTGACAGATCGCAAACTGACCCTTGTTCTGGGGATTTTACTCATCGGTGCTATTGACCTGATGTTGCCAGATGTAGTACATGTCTATAAAAGCATTTTTGCTCAAAGGTCTGTTGCCGATGTGAGATACAATGCATTTATGATTGTTGTAGTTATTATCTTACTTGGGCTTGTTGATGTAGTATTTGTAGGAGTGCCTCTTTTCGATATTTTTAGGCTTATGAAAAAGAGGGAGGCGACTTTGAGTGAAAGGTATAGTGAGCAGCTTGAGGAGGAAGATAAGGATTACAATAGGCAGAAGCTGCGGCTTGACAGTTTAGAGAGCCGGGAGTACAATGCTTCTGCAATAAAGGTCATGAAGGTTTACATTATGTCCCACTTCCTTATTATCCCGGTTAACACCCTGCTATACTTTATCCTGGCGCGGAGAATTACAGATAGCAGCCCTGATTGGATGCTGAATCTGTGGCTTACGATTTTTATGCTCATTTTGGTCTGGGCTGCGGCGATTGTGGCCAGAGGCATCAATGTGTTATTTCGTTTCAACCCTGTGTTCCGAAGGCTGACCTTTATTATTGTATTCACATGGAACTTTATTTTTAGCATTGTTTTTAATATGAAAATAATGAATTGGGTTTTGCAGCTGCTAAGATAGGTAAATTAGGGGGGTTGTAAAGCTCGGTGTTTTACTATAATATTATGTTTGTAAGTGTTTTATGCCCCGGTAGCCTAATGGATAAGGTAATGGATTCCGGTTCCATTGATGCGGGTTCGATTCCTGTCCGGGGTACCAAAAGCTTACTGAGAGAGGTCGATTGCAGATGCAAGCGGCTTCTTTGCG
>JAAYBT010000255.1 GCA_012730015.1 Clostridiaceae bacterium | reverse complement strand
TCTTTTCACCATACTGGTTGTATTCGCTCTTTTCAGTAAATGTGGCTCCCTGATCCCTGGCCTCCGGGTCCGTTACCGTCAGAGCTCTGTTCGCCAGGTCGTATGTGTAGCTGGTAGCATATCCTTTGGCATCCTTTGTTTCTACGACATTTCCATTCTCGTCGTAGCTGTATGTTGTGACAACCGTTCCATAGGCATCCGTCACCGTCTCCACCCTGTTAAGCCTGTCATAGGCATAGCTCACCGTATCTCCTTTGGGATTAGTCTGGGTCAGCTTGTTTCCCGCGGGGTCATAGATATAGCTCCATTCACCATCCATAGGATCGATGGAGTAGACTAGCCTGTTCATGCTGTCGTATTCAAATTTCTGTATGTCATACTCTTCGTTGTCTCTGAGCTGCACCGTCTTTACCGTATTTCCGTTTTTATCGTAATAGCTGGTAGTTAAAGCTCTGCTTCTATCCGATACGGTCTTTAGTTGATTGTTCAGATAATATACAGGTCTATTATGGGAATCTATTGTTCAAAGTCAATATATACATCATTCAAATCATACCTATCTCTCGTAATAAGTAATTTATTATCTGTTAAATAGAATGATGGTTTTGACGCAAGATATGATTTCACAAGCCACATTGGTTGCATTTTTCTAACTTTATGTCTACTCACTTAACAAGAAGAAAAGCCACATCAGCCGAAACTGCGTGACCTGTGAGGTTACAATCATTCTTCAAGTTTATAAATTTTTACAGCGTTTTCATTACCTTCTTCAAAGAAATAAAGCCTTTCACATTTGGGACAACGCCATACATCGTATTTAGGAAAAGGTATAGTAATGGGGTCTATAGCATCTTTGTTAATAATTTCATCCCACTCTCTGTCTGTGTATACCTTTAACTCAATATCATTAGGTGCTTGAGAATTTGAAAGTGTTTCACCACATTTACACATAAATCTTGCCATGTTCTACCTCCTTATAACTCCATCATTAGTCCATATCTCAACTTGTCCTGGAAGTGTTTTATTCTGGTATGTGCCTGATGCTCGGTTTAATATTTGATTTGCTTGGTCAGTTGTCAAACCAGCCTGCCTACCATCTATTATAACTGTTTCAGCACCTTGCTTAAACCCTTTCTGAATTCGTGTTATCCCAGTATTTATATTTGGATTTTTCAAAGACTTCAACTCAGTTTTTACACCATTAACCAAGAAGTCTGGAGTTTTAGACGCTGTAGTTGTAGGTATAATTTCTACATTTTTACCCTGCGATAATAAATCATTTACAACTGTTCTTTCAGTAGAAGTTAACCCATTAAGCGAACCTGACAACTGTCCAGTCTTTATCGCTCCCTTTATTTTTACCCTCGCAGCATCATCCGCATAGCTGGCAATCCCATCCTTTATTATCACCCCGGGCTTAAGCTTGATCTTTTTCGCAAGTGAGATTCCTGCTTTAGCGGCTGAAGCAGTTAGCTTTCCGACAACTACTATAGTACTGATTGCATTGATGGCAGCCTCTCCATATTCTACTACTTCACCCACCGTCGCATCCGGGTCATATTTGTTTTCTGAGTTTTAAAGACTGTTTATGCATCAAATTAATGCCAAACTGCCCATTTAAATTTGCCCTGAGAAAAGAAGAAGGCCACATCAGCCGGAACTGTGTGACCTTGTTTTAAAGTAATATAACAATTATACTTTCCCGTTCTTCATAATCTCAAAATATTGTTTTAAAATATCAGTAAAATCAGCATTTTGGTCTAATTCATAGTGTTCATACAATACTCTGCTCTCTGATTCGATTTCCACTACCTCAATGTCCATAAGTCCTGATTCCCATATACTAATTTGCCCTAAACATTTTTCTGAAGCGTGTTCGACTGTTACACCTTGGTCAATGCTATCTTTGGGAGATTCTCTGATATTTTCAGTCTGTATACCCATATTATCTAATATTATGTTGTTAGCTCTCAACCACTCTATTACTCGCTTATTCATACTATTTACTCCCTTTTACTTCAATATTTGTTGCAGAAGGCATTTCTGGTATTGGTTGACCTTTTTTCGCTGCTAATCTGCCCTCAAGAGAATTTGGTCCAACAATCTTAGACCACCCTTCATTTGTAGGCTTTAGTGAAGTGCTTGGAACGTCGAATTCAACATATATGGAACCTGGCTTTGCTTGTTTACCAAATGCATTAATATCTGCTGGCGAAGCTACGTGTGTTGTTCCAGTGAAACTTTCTGGAACCTTCCCTGTTTTAACCATAGTATCATATTCAGCCTGAGACATCCATCTGCCAACTTTTGTTGTCTGAACCTGTGGAACAGTCTTACTCGCTCCCTCACTACAAGGACCATATCTATTATATTATTCTGGCTTCAATATCTCAATCAAAAAAAGCAATTTCCTTCCAAGACTTTAAGCCTTCAAATTAAAATCAGTTCTTTCCGACAACCTTCTCAAATGGCCTGTATTCCGTCTTGGTCTTCATCATACCGTAGATAATCCTCACAAGCCGCCTTGCCACGCATACAAGCGCCTGTGGCTTATTCTTACCC
>JAAYBT010000254.1 GCA_012730015.1 Clostridiaceae bacterium | reverse complement strand
GTAAGCGTGGAGCTTATGGTTGTGCCCGTGCTGAAAGTTTTACTGCTATCGGTAATTCCGGTATGTACCACTGCTAATATCATGCTTGCCAACAATATCTGCGACATTGAGAAGGATGTGTCTGTCAAGCGCTATACCTTGCCCTATTATCTTGGGGATAAGGCGCTGGTACTGTTCGCTCTGCTCTATTATTTGACCTATCTTGCAACGATTGCTATGGTGGTAGTGGGAGTTTTGTCGCCAATTTGCCTGCTCTTCCTGCTGACATTCTTTATCGTGAACAAGAACATAAAGCGCTTTATGAAGCATCAGGATAAGGCGACTACATTTATGGTGGCGATAATTAACTATGTTATTATTATGGGAACCATAACGCTTCTTATTTTCATAAGCGCAATTTTTACTTAGGCCGGGTATAAATTCTGTGTAATTGCTAATAAAATGCTCTGCAAATAAAGAAAGGGCTTTCTGCCGAGGGTGGGAAATAGAAGATGAAGCTATTAAAAAAGACCGATTTTATTATTATAGTGCTTATATTAGTGATTGCAGCGGCAATGTGGTTTGTCTATAAAAGTCGATTCTCAAATGTTGCGGCTAAGGCCGAGATCTATTACTATTCTACTCTTGTGGAGACAATTGATATGAGGGATAAAAGTGAAAGAACTTTTTCTATCGCGCAGAATGAAAATGTTGTTTTCCTTCTTGATAATGATGGTAATATTCAGTTTATTAAGTCAGACTGTCCGGATAAGGTATGTGTCAACACGGGGAAGATACATATGGTGGGGCAGAGTGCGGCATGCCTGCCCAATGGGATTGTTGTCAAAATAGTCCCGGGTGGTGAGCGTAGTGAGGATGACCCGGATATTGTAGTTGGGAGGTGAGCAAGTGGGCAGACCGGTAGCAACCGGCAAAACAGGGCGTCTGGTTCAAGCTGCTTTCATATTTGCTCTGGCGCTGGTATTGACGATTGCAGAGAATGCGTTGCCATCTCTTCCAGTGCCGGTTCCCGGGGTTAAGTTTGGGTTATCGAATATTGCCGTGATGTATGCTCTGGTTTTTCTTTCAAAGGGCCAGGCATATTCCATAGCGGTTTTGAAGGCCATGTTCGTACTTGTGACAAGAGGGCTAATTGCGGGTATGCTAAGTCTTTCCGGTGGGATACTATCGTTGACGGTAATGTTGGTTTTGATGACTGTTTTTGGTGAAAAAGTATCTTATACGATACTTAGTATTTCGGGAGCGATTGCTCATAATATCGGGCAATTTGTTGTTATAACTGTCATATATACGGGTATGTATATGTGGGCATATTTACCGGTTCTAATTATTTCAGGTGTCGTGGCGGGTATCATAACGGCCACACTGCTGAGGGTTATAATTCCGGTGCTGCGAAGACTTAGTTAAGAATAAAATGGACTAATATTGATTCAATTTAGAAGGAGGAATGGACATGAAAAGAATTATACCACTATTTTTTGCTCTAGCTTTGTTAGTTGTCGTTATAGGAGGCTGTGGGAATAGAACTGTTAATGAAAGCGGATCAGCCGATGGTGCAGTAAAGACAGGCCTGGCAGTTATGTCATCAATTGCAAAATCGACAGATGCGACAGCGGAGAAGGATGGCCTGGCTCAGGTTGACTCGACTGTTGTGGCAGTTACTGTTGATAAGGACGGCAAAATTGTAAAATGTGAAATTGATGCGGCTCAAACGGCTATCAATTTATCGACGGATGGCAGGATTGCAACACCCCTTGATAAGGCTTACAGGACCAAGCAGGAGCTCGGTACCGACTATGGCATGGGTGCTTTGGCGTCGGGCATAAAGAAAGAGTGGAATGAACAGGCTAATGCTTTTGCCGATTATGTGATTGGCAAAACAGTTGCACAGGTAAAAGGAATTGCTGTTAATGAGGGGGGAGCGCCCAACGATTCAGAGCTGAGCACCTCAGTAACCATACACATTACTGATTTTACGGCGGCGATTGAGAAGGCTGTAAACAATGCGCAGGATTTGGGAGCAAAGGCAGGCGATAAGCTGGGCCTTGGGATCGTGACCACCATAGGCAATTCCAAAGATGCTACGGCAGATAAGGAAGGTGTGGCACAGGCCTACTCCAGCTATGCAGCTGTCACCTTTGACTCGGATGGAAAGATCACTAGCTCCATTATTGACGCCTCGCAGTCTAATGTCTCTTTTTCAACCGAGGGTAAAATCACAACCGACCTTGCCAGTGCCGTTCTTAAAACCAAGAATGAACTTGGGGATGAATATGGCATGAGAAAGAACTCAGGCATCAAGAAGGAGTGGAACGAGCAGGCAGCTGCGTTTGCGGCTTATACAGTGGGAAAGACGGTAGGTGAAGTAAAAGGCGTTGCCGTGAATGAGGAGGGAGTTCCCTCGGACGCTGAGCTGACCAGCTCCGTTACTGTACATGTTGCCGATTTTATTTCTGTAGTGGAAAAGGCCTCAGTGAACGCCAGATAGTTAGGACCAGATTTGCCGGTGTTGATTTTTTTATACTATTATTATCATATATGCTATTATTGTCAGAGAGGTATTTTTGATTTGCCTCTCTGATTTGATGTAAGAGGTGGATTTTTTGACTAAAAAAGCGGCTGCATTGTTATTGTCGTCTTTACTTATACTGAACATTTCGGCTTGTGGGTTAAAGAAGGCATCACGCTATGAGGCGCAGTTTTTGATGCTCTTCGATACACTTACAACAATAGTGGGCTATTCAAATAGTGAGGCTGAGTTTACAGAGCATTCGCAGCTGATTTATGACAGCCTGAAGGAATACCATCAGCTCTATGATATTTATAATGAATACGAGGGAATAAACAACCTAAAGACTATCAATGACAATGCAGGACTTGCGCCCGTTAGGGTAGACCGAAGGATTATCGACCTGATTCGTTTCTCGCTGGATTGGTATGAGAAAACCGATGGAAGGGTAAATATCGCCTTTGGTGCGGTTCTGGAGATCTGGCATGATTATCGGACGGAAGGTACGGAAAATCCGGATGAAGCCAGGTTGCCGCCTTTGGAACAGTTACGGGAGGCTGCGGAGCACACCGACATTAGCAAGATCATTATCAATGATGAGGAGTCTACGGTATTTCTGGAGGACCCTGATATGAGCCTGGATGTGGGAGCGGTAGCCAAGGGCTATGCAGTGGAGCAGGTGAGCAGGATTGCCATGGAAAATGGATTTACGTCGGGGCTTATAAGTGTCGGTGGAAATGTCAGAGCCATATCCGGCAAGGATGAAATCGGCAACAAGAACAGCAGCGACATCGTAGAACCGTGGAATGTTGCTGTTCAGAACCCCGATTTGGCTAGTGAACAGGCACAGCTTCATGTGATGAATTTGGTTGATGCGTCACTGGTCACAAGTGGAGTATATGAGCGATTCTATATAGTGGATAACAAAAGGTATCACCACATAATTGATACCAGGACCCTATATCCATCCGAATACTACAGCTCTGTCACTATTATCTGCAGAGATTCCGGCATGGCAGATGCTCTATCTACCGCTGTTTTCAACATGCCCTTTGAGCAGGGAATTGAATTTGTCAATGGATTAGATGGAGTTGAAGCCCTTTGGGTGCAAAATGATGGTGATGTGAAATATAGCGATGGCTTTAGGGCATTAATAATGGAATAGGGAAGGCCGGACTCAATTTATACTTGGCTAAAAGTCATAAAAAAGCAAGCCAAGGGGAAAATTATTTCTGTAATAAAATAGCTTGATACCATGCTTTCGAATATGGTACAATTTACATCGGATTTCGTATACAAAATACGAAGTAACATTTTAAATGAGCATATTATTTATATGCATTATGTTATAATGATAAAGGCCATATGGAAAAGATTATGACTGTATGTAATGTTACCCTTTATCATATGTCACTATCATATATTAAATGGAGGTATATATGTCGAAATTTGTTTATCTGTTTAAAGAAGGAAATGCCTCAATGAGAAATCTGCTTGGAGGTAAGGGAGCTAATCTGGCAGAAATGACCGGCCTTGGACTTCCTGTACCAAGAGGATTTACAGTCACAACAGAAGCCTGCATTCAGTACTATAATGACGGGCAGATGATTTCAAAGGAGATTGAAGATCAGATCTATGAAGCACTGGCAAAAACGGAGGAGATTGTCGGCAAAAAATTCGGCGATCCTTCAAATCCATTCCTTGTATCTGTTCGTTCAGGTGCTAGGGCATCAATGCCGGGTATGATGGACACGATCCTGAACCTGGGTCTAAGCGATACAGTTGTTGAAGGACTTGCAAAGCTCACTTCAAATGAAAGATTTGCCTATGACAGCTACAGAAGGTTTATACAGATGTTCAGCGATGTTGTTATGGAAGTTGAGAAGACCAAGTTTGATGCAATTCTGGACGCAGTAAAAGAAGAAAATGGTGCTAAGCTGGATACTGATTTGACCGCAGACAATCTGAAGGAAGTCGTTAAAAGATATAAGGTTCTCTACAAAGAGGAGAAAGGCTTTGATTTTCCACAGGATCCCAGGATTCAGCTAATGGAGGCTGTAAAGGCAGTCTTCCGTTCATGGGACAACCCCAGGGCTATTGTCTACAGAAGATTGAACGATATTCCAGGGGACTGGGGTACTGCAGTTAATATTCAGGAAATGGTATACGGCAACATGGGCGACGATTCCGGTACGGGCGTTGCATTTACCAGAAATCCATCTACAGGTGAGAAGAAGCTGTATGGAGAATTCCTGATGAATGCGCAGGGCGAGGATGTTGTAGCAGGCATAAGAACACCTAATCACATCGATAAAATGAATGAAATAAATCCTGCGGCTTATCAGCAGTTCGTACAAATAGCAGATACATTGGAAAAGCATTATAAGGATATGCAGGATTTGGAGTTTACTATTGAGAAGGGCAAGCTCTTTATTCTCCAGACAAGAAACGGCAAGAGAACCGCTAATGCTGCCCTGAATGTAGCTGTTGACCTGGTCGCCGAAGGAATGGCAACGAAAGAGGAAGCTATACTGAAGGTAGATCCTAAACAGCTGGATTCCCTTTTACATCCCAGCTTTGATGGCGAAGCTCTGAAAAAAGCGTCCCCGATAGCGAAAGGACTTCCTGCTTCTCCCGGAGCCGCAACAGGAAAGGTGTTCTTTAAAGCCGAGGATGCTGTTAAGGCTCGCAATAGTGGTGAAAAGAAGGTAGTGTTGGTTAGACTTGAAACCTCAGCCGAGGACATTGAGGGAATGGATGCCGCAGAGGGTATTCTGACAGGACGCGGTGGCATGACCTCCCATGCGGCAGTTGTGGCTCGTGGCATGGGCACTTGCTGCGTAGCAGGCTGTAATGAGATTAAGATAAACGAAGACGAGAAATATTTCATTGACAGAAACGGAAAGAAATATGTAGAGGGCGACTGGATCTCACTGGATGGTTCTACCGGAAATGTATACAGTGGACAAATTCCTACAGTGGATGCTGAAATGACAGGAAATTTTGCTACATTCATGGGATGGGCTGATGAAATCAGGACCTTAAAGGTTAGAGCTAATGCTGATTCGCCAAGGGATGCAAGGCAGGCTCTTGCTTTTGGAGCAGAAGGTATTGGCCTTTGCCGTACAGAGCATATGTTCTTTGAAGCAGACAGGATTTTAGCCTTCAGGAAGATGATTGTTTCTGAAACTGTGGAGCAGAGAAAGAAGGCTCTTGAGGGAATACTTCCGATGCAGAGAAATGATTTCGAAGGGCTCTTTACAGAAATGAAGGGTCATCCTGTAACTATCAGGCTTCTAGATCCTCCGCTGCATGAATTCCTGCCTCAGGATGAAGCAGATATAAATGCTCTGGCTAAGGAGCTTAAGATTTCCTCTGATGAGCTGAAGACAATTATTAAGAGCTTACATGAGCTCAATCCGATGATGGGACACAGGGGCTGCCGTCTGGCTGTTTCTTATCCTGAAATTGCTGAAATGCAGACCAGGGCCATTATTGAAGCCGCTATCAATGTAAATAAGAAGGGAATGACTGTTGTTCCTGAAATCATGATTCCGCTGGTATGCGAGATTAAAGAAGTCAAGTTTGTTAAAGATATTATTGTTAGGACCGCCGACGCCATTAT
>JAAYBT010000253.1 GCA_012730015.1 Clostridiaceae bacterium | reverse complement strand
TCTGATATGAGTTGAAATGGGGTGTAATGATGAATAAGCAGGATAGAATGAAATTTGACATAAGGGCTATAGAAATAGTCAGCCAAATGAGCCTTGCAGAAAAAATATCTCTTATGAGCGGTTCCATTACTCCTGAGAAGATGATGCACGATTTTTCCACACCGGGATACCACTATAATATGGTACCCTATCCTGCCGGGGGAAATGAAAGGCTGGGCGTCCCAAATCTAAGGTTCTGTGATGGACCAAGGGGCGTGGTATCAGGAAACAGCACCTGTTTTCCGGTTACCATGGGTAGAGGAGCCAGCTTCGATACCGACCTGGAGGAAAGAGTAGGCAAGGCAATTGGACGTGAAGTCAGGGCCAATGGCGGCAATTACTTTGGCGGAGTCTGTATAAATCTTCCCTATAATCCCGGATGGGGCAGAAGCCAGGAGGTTTATGGCGAGGAATCCTTCCACCTTGGCGAAATGGGAAAGGCACTTGTGCGTGGAGTGCAGAGCCAAAATGTACTGGCATGCATTAAGCATTACGCATTCAACAGCATGGAAATATCGCGCTTTAAGGTCAGCGTCACATGCGACGAGAGGACAGAGCAGGAAGTATTCCTGCCCCACTTTAAGGACTGTATTGATGCGGGCGCGGCAAGTGTTATGTCAGCATACAACCTTTATAATCAGGTGTATTGCGGGCATAGCGAATATCTTCTCAAGAAGGTGCTCAGAGATGATTGGGGTTTTGACGGCATTGTTATAAGCGATTTCGTATGGGGGGTCAAAGACACTGTAGCGGCTGCGAACGGCGGACAGAACATAGAGATGCCATGTACCATGCTGTTTGGTGAAAAGCTTTTGAAAGCGGTGCAGGATGGTTTTGTTTCCGAGAAAAACATTGACGAATCGGCAGTATGCATTGTACGCACACTGCTTGCTTTTGAGGAAGCACAGGATCCTGAGCAATACCCGCAAAGCTTAATCTGCTGTGACGAGCATATAAAGCTGGCACTGGAATGTGCCCATAAGTCCTTGACCTTGATGAAGAATGATGGGGTCTTACCTTTTAGCAACTCGGTGAAAAAGGTGGCTGTCATTGGGAAACTGGGTAACAAGGAGAACATTGGTGACCATGGCTCCAGTCAGGTATTCCCACCCTATGTTGTGACCTTACCCCAGGCATTGAAAAAGCGCAATTTAGAAGTAGTAATATGTGATGGGTCGGATGCCGAGGAAGCTAGGAGAGTGGCTGCAAGTGTCGATGCAGTGCTGATCGTGGCAGGGTATGATCACGACGATGAGGGAGAGTATGTTGCCCCGGCGGATGAGATGCTAGATATGGAAACAGCCGGTATGGACAGTGTCGGCGGAGACAGGGAAAACCTTGGGCTGCATAAGGAAGAAGCTGAGCTCATAAAAGCTGTCGGAGGGATTAACCCCAAAACAGTGGCTATTCTTATTGGAGGCAACACAATAATCACTTCTGACTTTGACCAAAGCGTTCCTGCAATGATGATGGCTTACTACCCGGGGATGGAAGGCGGAACTGCAATTGCGGATATCGTCTTTGGAGATGTTTGCCCTTCAGGAAAGCTGCCCTTCGTTGTACCCTATGACGCAGAAGATTTGCCATATGTCAAATGGGATACTGAGCGTCAGTACTATGAATATTATCATGGCTATGCAAGGCTTGAGAAGATGGGTATAAAGCCTGAATTTCCATATGGCTTTGGCCTTAGTTATACCAAATTTACCTTGTCAGAGGAGCAGGTTACTGTCAGCGATAGTGTTGTAACAGCTTCGTGCAATGTGAAAAATGTGGGTAGTGTTAGCGGTGATGAGGTTGTTCAGCTGTATATCGGCTTCGAAAATTCCTTGATTGATCGCCCGAAGAAGCTGCTTCGCGGATTTGCCAGG
>JAAYBT010000252.1 GCA_012730015.1 Clostridiaceae bacterium | reverse complement strand
TTAGTATACCGCCTTTTGCCAAGCCGGAATTTATCATGTATTACTAACTTATACTCTGATATGAGTTGAAATGGGGTGTAATGATGAATAAGCAGGATAGAATGAAATTTGACATAAGGGCTATAGAGATAGTCAGCCAAATGAGCCTTGCAGAAAAAATTTCTCTTATGAGCGGTTCCATTACTCCTGAGAAGATGATGCACGATTTTTCCACACCGGGATACCATTATAATATGGTCCCCTACCCGGCCGGGGGCAATGACAGGCTGGGAGTGCCAAATCTCAGGTTTTGCGATGGGCCAAGGGGCGTTGTATCCGGAAACAGCACCTGTTTTCCGGTTACCATGGGCAGAGGAGCCACCTTTGATATAGACCTGGAGGAAAGAGTAGGAAAGGCAATTGGTCGCGAAGTCAGGGCCAATGGCGGCAATTACTTTGGCGGGGTCTGCATTAATCTTCCCTACAATCCGGGTTGGGGCAGAAGCCAGGAGGTTTATGGCGAGGAATCCTTCCACCTTGGCGAGATGGGAAAGGCACTTGTGCGTGGAGTGCAGAGCCAAAATGTAGTGGCGTGCATTAAGCATTACGCATTCAACAGCATGGAAATATCACGCTTTAAGGTCAGTGTTACATGCGACGAGAGGACAGAGCAGGAGGTTTTCCTACCTCACTTCAAGGACTGTATTGATGAGGGCGCAGCAAGTGTGATGTCGGCCTACAACCTATATAATCAGGTTTATTGCGGGCACAGTGAGTACCTTCTCAAGAAGGTGCTCAGAGAGGATTGGGGTTTTGACGGCTTTGTTATAAGCGATTTCGTATGGGGGGTCAAAGACACTGTAGCGGCTGCAAACGGCGGGCAGAACGTTGAGATGCCATGCACCATGTTGTTCGGAGAAAAGCTTTTGAAAGCGGTAGAGGATGGATTTGTTTCCGAGGCAAGCATTGACGAATCGGCAGTATGCATTGTACGCACAATGCTTGCTTTTGAGGAAGCGCAGGATCCCGAGCAGTACCCGCAAAGTGTAATCTGCTGCGACGATCATAAAAAGCTGGCTCTGGAATGTGCTCACAAGTCCCTGACCTTGATGAAGAATGATGGGGTCTTACCCTTTAGCAGCTCTGTGAAAAAGGTGGCTGTCATCGGAAAACTGGGTAATAAGGAGAACATTGGTGACCATGGCTCCAGTCGAGTATTCCCGCCCTATGTTGTGACCTTGCCCCAGGCATTGAAAAAACGCAATTTAGAGGTAGTAATATGTGATGGGTCGGATGCCGAGGAAGCCGGGAGGGTGGCTGCAAGTGTCGACGCAGTGATGATTGTGGCAGGTTATGATCACGATGATGAGGGAGAGTATGTTGCCCCTGCGGATGAGATGATAGATATGGAAACAGCTGGTATGGACAGTGTCGGCGGAGACAGGGAAAACCTTGGGCTGCATAAGGAAGAAGCTGAGCTCATAAAAGCTATTGGAGGGATTAATCCCAAAACAGTGGCTATTCTTATTGGAGGCAACACAATAATTACGTCTGATTTTGACCAAAGCGTTCCTGCGATGATGATGGCTTATTACCCGGGAATGGAAGGCGGAACTGCAATTGCAGATATCGTCTTTGGAGATGTCTGCCCCTCAGGAAAGCTGCCCTTCGTTGTACCCTACAAGGCAGAAGATTTACCATATGTCAAGTGGGATACTGAACGTCAGTACTATGAGTATTACCATGGCTATGCAAGGCTTGAGAAGATGGGTATAAAGCCCGAATTTCCATATGGCTTTGGTCTTAGTTATACGCAATTTGCCTTGTCAGGGGAGCAGGTTACTGTCAGCGATAGTGATGTAACAGCTTCGTGCAATGTGAAAAATGTGGGTAGTGTTAGCGGTGATGAGGTTGTTCAGCTGTATATCGGCTTCGAAAATTCCTTGATTGATCGCCCGAAGAAGCTGCTTCGCGGATTTGCCAGG
>JAAYBT010000251.1 GCA_012730015.1 Clostridiaceae bacterium | reverse complement strand
AGGTTTCTTGATGGGCAGTAGTTTTGGATGCCTGTAGCCGGATTATAGTGAGGCTGCATCGCAATAGCCTTTTGTTGATAAGCGTATAAAAGAAGGATTAAGAAAGGGATGGGATTACATATGAACAGTTCTGAACTTAAAAAGCGTTTTATTGAGATTTATGGTGGAAGCGAAGAGGGAATTCGAATGTTTTCATCCCCGGGCAGAGTCAATCTGATTGGTGAGCACACCGATTACAATGGGGGATATGTTTTCCCTGCTGCCCTGACCATGAGTTCCACAGTTATAGCCAGACCAAGGAACGACAGAATGATGAACCTGATAGCTACAGATTTAGGTATCCAGGTCCGAGGCTCACTTGATACGCTGGAAGAGTACAAGGCTTTAAAGTGGGGCAATTATCAGTATGGTGTGGCAGACGAGCTGCAAAAGGCCGGCTACAAGCTTGTAGGCTGTGACCTGCTCTATCACGATACAGTGCCTCTGGGAGCCGGGCTTTCATCATCTGCGGCAATTGAGGTAGCAACGGCAATAACGCTGCTGACATTGGGAAATACCGCACTTGGTCTGAAGCAGCCCATTGACATGGTGGAGATGGCACTAATCAGCCAAAAGGCCGAAAACAACTATGTTGGAGTAAACTGCGGTATTATGGATCAGTTTGCCTCTGCCATGGGTAAGGCCGATCACGCAATATTCTTGAACTGCAGGGACCTGAGCTTTCATCATGTACCCTTGAATCTCAAGGGCTACAAGATTGTAATTGCCAATACCAATAAAAAGCGTGGTCTGGCCGATTCCAAGTATAACGAGAGAAGAAGCCAGTGCGAGGAGGCTTTTGCGATTTTGAAGCAGTTCATACCGCAAGCCACTTGTCTTGGTGAGATATCCATGGATGAATTCAATAAGTACAAGCATGAGATTAAGGATGAGATAATCAGAAACAGGGCTGAGCACGTGATTGTCGAGGACGATAGGGTGCTCAAATCAGTTGAGGCCTTGAATAATGACAATATCGAGCTTTTCGGCAGATATATGATTGCTTCCCACGGCTCATTGAGAGATTTGTATGAGGTAACAGGCGCAGAGCTTGACACGCTGGTGGAAGAGGCGCTGAGAATTGAAGGTGTTGCAGGCTCCAGAATGACAGGCGCAGGCTTTGGCGGCTGCACGGTTAGTATCGTCCGGGAGGAAGCGGTCGACACATTCGTTGAGAAGGTTGGCCAGGGTTATGCTGAAAAAACTGGAATTGAACCGTCCTTCTATATTTCCGAAGTCGGAGACGGCGGCAGGGAAATTACTAAATAGGTTGAAGAGTTCTACCTAGGAGCGGTATGGGTGGGAAACAGGAAGAGAAGCATGGAGAAGATGAGCAAGATAGACCTCTTGTATGAGGATAATCACATACTGATTGCTGTTAAGCCTCCTAATATGCTGACGCAGGGGGATCAGACCGGCGATAGAGATATGCTTGCGGCTCTGAAGGAGGATCTGAAAATCAGACATAACAAACCGGGCAATGTCTTTCTGGGCATGGTGCATAGGCTTGACCGGCCTGTTGGTGGTGTAATGGTTTTTGCAAAAACTTCAAAAGCAGCATCCAGACTTTCCGAGCAGATAAGAAATAGACAGTTTGATAAGACCTACTTAGCTGTAGTTCATGGGGTGCCGGAGAAGACGTTTGGCACCCTGGAGCACTATCTTGCTAAAAATGAGAAGGCGAATTATGTGAATATTGTTGATCCTCTTCATAATAAGAACGGCGAAGCGAAGAGGGCTGTGCTGGACTACACATTAAGAGCATCAAGTGCCGGAATTTCGCTTGTGAATATCAAGCTGCACACAGGCAGACCCCATCAAATACGCGTTCAGATGGCTGCTATCGGCAATCCTCTTTACGGAGATCAGAAGTATGGCAGCGGTCTAAACAAGCCCGGCATGCAGCTCGCGCTGTGGTCATCTGAAATAGGTTTTGAGCATCCCACCCTGAAAGAGCGGATGTCCTTCAAATCCACCCCACCGAGCATATATCCATGGAGTGAATTCGTTGTAATTTAGACCGAGTCCAGCCTCATGGGTATTGCAGTTTTCCTAACACTACTGTATCGCTTAGTAGAAGGGCTTCGAAGCATGAAACACAGACCTCCATAACCAACGCTGCCGGTCTAAACAGCAAATTTAACTTGTATAATTGCATACTTGCTTGTACGCTTGATATGATAGCAATTGTGCTGTATTATCTAATTATATGATGATTTGAAGCATCAATGGGCAAATGCTACTTGTATACCTAAAATATAGTAGAAGGGGTGGTTTCATTGGCTAAAAAGTATTCTATTGGTATAGATTACGGTACTCTTTCAGGAAGAGCCGTACTGGTGGAGGTGGACACCGGTAATATCGCTGCGACAGCAGTGAAGGAATATACCCACGCCGTAATGGATGAATTTTTGCCTGATGGCAAGACCAAGCTTGAGTCTGACTGGGCGCTACAGCATCCGGAAGATTATCTGGAGGTACTGAAGATCACAATTCCAGCGGTACTGAAGGAGTCCGGTGTAAGCCCAGAGGATATTATAGGCATGGCTATCGATTTCACAGCCTGCACTATGCTCCCTATCGACAAATCCGGCATGCCACTTTGCATGAAGGACGAATACAAGCTTGAACCCCACGCCTATGTAAAGCTCTGGAAGCACCATGCTGCACAGTACGAGGCAAATAAGCTTAATGAGCTGGCTGAAGCTAGAGGAGAAAGATTCCTCAGCAGATACGGCGGGAAAATATCTTCTGAGTGGCTGTTCCCCAAAATAATGCAGATACTGGATGAGGCACCGCAGATATATGATGCTGCAGACCGTTTTATTGAGGCGACCGACTGGGTTACGCTTATGTTGACGGGGAACGAGAGAAGAAATAGCTGTACTGCCGGATACAAGGCTATATGGAACAAGCGCGAGGGTTACCCATCTAGGGAATTCTTCAAAGCCCTTGATCCAAGATTGGAGAATGTTGTAGAGGCCAAATTGAGTAATGACATATATCCGCTGGGGGGCAAGGCCGGAGAACTTACTGATGAAATGGCAAAGCTAACTGGGCTGAAGCCTGGTACAGCTGTTGGGATAGCCAATGTCGATGCCCATGTAGCGGTGCCGTCAGTGGGGATAACGGATGTGGGCAAGATGCTGATGATAATGGGCACGTCCACCTGCCATATGGTACTGGGCAATGAAGAAAAAATTGTGCCGGGTATGTGCGGCGTTGTTGAGGATGGAATACTTCCCGGCTTTTATGGATTTGAGGCCGGCCAGTCCTGCGTGGGCGACCATTTCCAGTGGTTTGTTGAGAATTGTGTTCCTGCGACCTACACAGAGGAAGCGAAGAGTAGAGGCATTTCCATACACAAGCTGCTCAGGGAGAAAGCCACCCGCCTCAAGGTCGGAGAGAGCGGCCTTGTAGCCCTTGACTGGTGGAACGGAAATCGATCGGTTCTGGTTGATGTAGACTTAACAGGCCTAATCATCGGTTGCACGCTTTTGACAAAGCCTGAGGAGATATATAGGGCTTTGATAGAAGCGACTGCCTATGGAACCAATATGATTATTGAAACCTTTGAAGAGAATGGTGTCAAGATAGACGAATTATTTGCCTGCGGCGGTATAGCTGAAAAAGATGAAATGATGATGCAAATTTATGCGGATGTGACAAATAGAGAGATAAGAATCTCTAATTCGCCTCAGGCTGTGGCGCTTGGCTCAGCGATGTTCGGTGCCGTGGCAGCCGGTAAAGAAAAGGGAGGCTATGACAGTATTTTTGAGGCCGCCGGGAAAATGTCAAAGGTGAAGGAGGCTTATTATAAGCCTAACCCAGCCAACGTTGAGGCATACAGGAAGCTTTATGCCGAATACAAGCTGCTGCATGACTACTTTGGAAGAGGAGAGAATGACGTCATGAAGAGGCTGAAAAGAATAAAATCAGAAGCAAGAAATGAAGGCTGAATTGGAATGCTTGTGTTTACATAAAGCGTTCAAATGGTGTATATTTATATTTGGTGAATAATATGCAAGCATATGAAGCAATAGCCAATGATAACATTACGCTGAGAGAGCACAGATATCTGATGCAAATGGGTCAATTATGAATTTTGTAACTAAATTTAAGGACACCTTTTATAACACAAAGCCTTTAAGTGAGCAGGAATATGAGCATAGCCGCAAGATGGCTATATTTGAAGGCTGCACTGCCAGGGCTGTTTTCAACCTGACTAGTGGAGCCTTTCTTGCCGGTTACCTTAGCTTTCTGGGTGCTGATGATGCTTTCAATGGTATAATCGGTGCGATTCCGGTGCTGGCAGGCGTTATATCTATACTCTCTCCTATATACTATGAAAAGAGAGATAACAGGAAGTTACCGATAGTTATACAGAATTTCCTTCACAGGCTTATACTGGGACTGATGGGGTTTCTACCACTTATCCTGGAAGGCAGAACGCAAAGGCTCATGCTGGTGGCCTTTTTTTACCTGCTGGCATATTTGGCGGTTTCTTTTTCCAATCCGGCAGCAAGTGCCCTATACATTAGTCTTACCCCGGTAAACATAAGGGGCAGGTATTTTGGGAGAAGAGATTCCATTCTTTTAGCCGTAGGAACTGTATTCACTCTAGTGCTAGGGAGGGTCTTAGACGATTTCAGGGCAGAGGATAATGAGTATGGCGGTTTCAAAATAGTATTCTCAGTAATACTGTTAATGTCCCTTGCCAATGGTTTTTTCTGGTCCAAGATAAAAGAGCCTGCTGTGAACAGCGAAAAGACATCCTTCACTCTCAGGCAAATTGTCACTATACCCTTAAAGAACGTGGGATTCAGAAGGATTATTATTTTCTTTATATTGTATAATATCGGTCAACAGGTAGGGGGCCCCTTTTTCTCCGTATACATGGTAACCAGGCTGAAGCTTGACTATACCTACATCACGATAATGGGCATGATGTCAACGATAGTCAATGTCATGCTGGTACGTGTCTGGGGAAGAGTTGCTGACAATAAGTCCTGGAACTTTGTGCTGAATAATTCTACTCTGCTTTTGGGAATCGTTCATTTGTGCTGGCTTTTCGTAAATAACTCAACGGCCTTTATTCTGGTACCGCTTTTTCATATCGTCAGCGGTGCTGCCTGGGCAGGAATCGGCATATCGACCTTCAATATACAGTATATCTATTCGCCTGAAAACGGGAGGACAGTCTATACTGGATTTAATGCTGCGCTTGGCGGACTGATGGGCTTCTTTGGTACTTTGGGGGGGTCGGTGCTTCTGAGAGTGTTTGATAAAATGGGCTTGCATATAGGAAGCTTTATGATCAGCGGGATGCAGATGCTGTTTCTCCTGTCAGGAATACTGCTAATGATATGCTCAGCCTACGCAAGAATCCGTATTAAAAAGCCTTCGACACAGGACTAAGCAAGGCTCAAGTTGCATTTGGCGGCAGTAATTCATATTATTTTTTAGATGTGGAATTGCGTATTACAAGCTCTGGCTTGAGGATTCTAATCGGTGTATCACTAAGCGCATTACCGGAGGCATCCTCTGCCGAGCCGGATGAGCCAGGTGAGCTTTCCGAGCCAGGTGAGCCAGGTGAGCTTTCCGAGCCAGCCGAGCTCGATGAGCCTGATGAGATAAGCT
>JAAYBT010000037.1 GCA_012730015.1 Clostridiaceae bacterium | reverse complement strand
CTAAGGATTGAGTTCTTTACGAGTAAAATCAAGAGTCTTAACCATATCGGTGACATCGGTAACATTCATATCGAACAGGCTTAATAATTGTTTTTGCCTTGATGTGAGCGCATACCTTAAAACATATATGCTTTTAATATATTCTGCCTGATTTGCCCATGCACATAAACAGGTAGCCTCTTTTGCGGTCAAGGAAATATGCGACATTGACCTGCGGCAGCCCTTCGTCAACATTCGCTTTCCCGTATTCAGCAGAAAGCACATGTCCACTTCTCAGGAAAGGCGCTTATCCTCTCGTGGCTGAGGTATTCCGTGAAGAATCTGGACAGTTTGGATTCGCTTGGAATATAGTTAAGCTCAGTATAGTGGTCATATAGGTAATACTTGTCTAGCTGCAATGCTGATTCTCTTCTAAAAAAATAATATTCTAATACAAGAAAAGCGTTACATATGCAATGCTCAAATTCCTCAGTTATTCTATAGGGTAGCATAGTAGCATAAAAGTTTATGTTATTTAATTAACTTAACAAAATAATTATTTCTCAAAACAAAACCTCATTTCTGTCATTATTGTAATAGAGATAATGTTAAGAAAAAACTATAAAAGAGGTGGAATTTGTACTATTATTCAAGGCTGTGTAATGCTTGATTTAGCAGTAATATCAGGAGCAGGGTTGAAGTGCAGGGCTCCATTTGTATTAAGAGGGCAGAATAGATGTTAAACAGATTGTTTCAATCCTGTTTTTTCTCGATGGTCGTATTTTGAAACATATCCATTTTTAACTTTCGTTCTCGGAAACATCTCATTCTTCTTTGATCGATACTCTCATAAACTCAATAAAAAAATCTAGTCCTTTAAACAACCAATAGGAACAATAAGAACACCATCATCCCGTTTATACCCAAATTTTGTACCTGTCAGAATCATAAGAAACGATGGTTTGTTCATTTTCTTATGATCGATGACCTCAGATAATTTTCTTAAGTTCTTTGCTGCTTTATCAAATTCATTCGACCCGAGTTTAATCTCTACTGCACCCCATCGTCCATCCCTTAGCACAACTATTACATCACATTCTAAACCGCTTTTGTCTCGATAATGAGAAACCTTCCCCCCCAATGCTTCAGCATATATCCTCAGATCTCTTATACATAGAGATTCAAACAAATAACCAAATGTATTAAAATCCAACAATAAGTGCTCATGGGTAATGCCTAATGTTGCGGTTGCAATCGAAGGATCAACAAATTGTCTCTTTGGCGATACTCTTAATGGGGTAGCTGAACGAATAGACGGATTCCAAGCCTCTAAGTCTTCCACAACAAATAATCTTTGAAGCACATTCAGATATGACTGAATCGTTGGTCTAGTAATTGATTCATTCTCCCCACCTTCCATATCTTTTATTAAAACTGAATAATTAGCCTCTGTTGAAATATTACGGGATAAAGATCGTAGTAAAGCAAACATCTTGTTTGGATTTTTCTCGATACCATCAACTCGTGAGACATCAAACTGAACAATGGAGTTGACATAGTCTTGTGCTCTTTTAGATGCTGATTCTGGTTTTGATGTTACAGAGGCGGGCCATCCTCCTCTAACAATTGCCTTCGCAATTCCTTCAATCTCAATATTGCTTGTTAGGCCAATATTATTATACTTCTCAAATAGTTCTTTGAGACTTATCTCTCCTGTAGATTCATTAGATTCAAAAAGGCTCATCGGACGCATCTTTATTCTTGAAAACCTTCCCGTTCCAGTGTGTGAAATTTGTTTATCTATGATTGGGGTAGCCGAACCGGTTAAAATAAACTGTCCTTCCTCACCTCTCATATCGACTTCATGCCTTACTGAATCCCAAAGAACCGGGGCAACTTGCCACTCGTCGATTAATCTTGGTTTTTCTCCTTTCAATAGCAATGATGGCTTTACACTAGCTGCTTGAATATTACTTTCTCTTGTATCTGGATCCTGCATGTATAGGATACTTTTAGATTTTTTTGCAGCAGTCCACGTTTTTCCACTCCACTTAGGTCCTTCAATCAATACTGCACCGGCTGATTCCAATGCTTCTTCTAATATTTTATCTGCTATTCTCGGATAGTATTTTTTCATGATAACACAACCTTCCCTACATAGTATACTCCAGTTTACAGTTTGGCTCAATACTATTTTACAGTTTGGCTCAAT
>JAAYBT010000036.1 GCA_012730015.1 Clostridiaceae bacterium | reverse complement strand
CTTTGACAGCTGCTGCTTCATCTCAATAATTTTATCATCAAAGGATTTGTCGATTTTATTAATCAATGCAATCTTTTTCTTATCCCTCATGTCCTTGAGAATCTCCAGGTCCTCAGGCACTATACCCGTCTGGGCGTCCAGCACAACAATGACAAGCTCAGCTTCAAGAGCCGCCTTTCTTGCCCTCTCTACTCCGATAGATTCAACCGGATCAAGGGTGCTCCTGATTCCCGCAGTATCCAGGAATCTGATAGGGATTCCTCTTACGTTGATATACTCTTCTATGATGTCCCTTGTCGTTCCGGGTACATCGGTGACAATTGCTCTACTGCTGCCGGACAGTACATTCAATAAAGAGGATTTACCTGCATTGGGCTTGCCAACGATAGCAGCGCTTATTCCTTCTCTAATAAGCCTTCCTCTTTCAAACCCTTCAGCAATATTCTCAAGCTCGCCTTTTACTTCTTGCACACCCGCGTATATTCTGTCGCCGGTCAGCTCTTCAATGTCATGCTCCGGGTAATCGACAACAGCCTCCATCTGAGCAATAAGTCCAATCAATTTCTTCCGGGCGCTGCGAATACTTTGAGAGAGCCTTCCTTCCAGCTGGCTGGCTGCGGCCCTAGTGCCCTCGTCCGTTTTGGCATTTATCAGGTCAATGACAGCCTCAGCCTGGGCTAAGTCCATCCTTCCATTTATGAAGGCTCTTTTTGTAAACTCTCCCGGTTCTGCCGCCCTGGCCCCCTGGCGAAGCACAAGCTGCAGAACATTTTTCAAAAGCGTGATCCCGCCATGGCAGTCAATCTCCACAACATCCTCCGCCGTAAAGGTTTTCGGCCCTTCCATTTTAACCAAAAGCACTTCATCGAGCATCCTTCCATCTGCAGGATCCACTATTCTCCCATGGGTAACTGTGTGACTACAGAGCTGATCAAAGGGCTTTTTGCTCAAGAATACTCTTGCTGCTATTTCAAAAGCCTCAGGGCCGCTTATCCTCACGATGCCTATACCGCCCGTCCCGAAGGGAGTCGATATTGCGGCAATTGTATCTGCACTTGTCTGATATTTTTCCATATCCTGCATAGCTTGCCTCATTCCGCCACTATTTTTCTCAGCACCCATGTATTTTATATTATAGTCAAGATTAGCAAAAATAAAAGAGGGCAATCGCTAAATTGCCCCCACCTTGAGTTTCCAGCCCTTTGACACTATCTTTTAATTCCTGATTTCTGCTTAAGAGTGATGACTACCTTCCTGTTGGGATCCTCGCCCACACTGTATGTCTCTACGTAGTCATTGTCCTGAAGCGTAGAATGAATGATTCTTCTCTCATAGGGGTTCATCGGCTCAAGCGTAACGCTTCTGCGGTATCTGATCACCCTGTCAGCCAGTCTGTCTGCAAGTCTCACAAGAGTTTCTTCCCTTTTCTGCCTGTAATTCTCTATATCTACAGTAACTCTTTTGTATTCGTCAGTCCTTTTATTGACAACCAGACTGGTAAGGTACTGCAGCGCGTCAAGTGTTTCTCCACGCCTGCCTATGATGATTCCACTATCCCTGCCGCTAACCTTCAGAAGAATTGACTCTTCGTCCTCTTCCATTTCAATGTCAACATCAACATCCATTCCTTCAAAAACATTCTGTAAAAATAATAAGCCATCGTCTGAACGCAAATCCTTCAGCCTGACCTGAACTTTGGCGTACTTTCCGCCAATTCCGAAAATCCCTTTTGTGCCCTCGTCGATGATATCAATCTCCACATCGTCAATATCCGCATTTAGCTCTT
>JAAYBT010000250.1 GCA_012730015.1 Clostridiaceae bacterium | reverse complement strand
ATTCAAGGAGGATGAATTATATGATTATCAACAACAACATTTCTGCAATCAACACCCGTAACCAGTTATTCAGTACAAACGCAGCGACTTCAAAGTCAATGGAAAAGCTGTCATCCGGTAAAAGAATCAACCGTGCGGCAGATGACGCAGCCGGCTTGTCAATCTCCGAGAAAATGAGAGCACAGATCAGAGGAATGAACCAAGCAACCAGAAATGCACAGGATGGTATCTCACTGATACAGACCGCTGAAGGTGCGCTGGATGAAGTCAGTAACATGCTGGTCAGATTGAAAGAGCTGAACGTGCAGAAGCTAAACGGCACATACGACACAGATACCGATACTGTGAACCTGGATCTGGAAATCACTCAATTGGGCCTTGAAATAGCAAGCATCTATGAAAATACTAAGTTTAATGGTAAAACAGTTCTAAGCACAACAGCGATTACCCTTGCTATATCTGAAAACGGCTTAGTAAAATTGGCAGTTAAAGGTGGTTCTTTAGCTACCATAACCAGTGCTTCTACCGTAGGTGTTATCGAAGCAGCGATTACTGATGTAAACGAACTAAGGGCTACATTCGGATCGCAGCAGAACAGATTGGAATCCACCGTCAGGAATCTCAAGACAACGGCGGAGAACCTACAGGCTGCAGAATCACGTATCAGAGACACCGATATGGCAGAGGAAATGTCGAACTTTACGAAAAACAACATTCTCGTTCAGGCGGGTACGGCAATGCTGGCTCAGGCCAATCAGGCCCCACAGAACGTATTGTCACTGCTTCGGTAATGTAATTGATCAATTGAATAAGTTTATTTACGGGAAGGACTCCGTGAACCGGGGTCCTTTTTTATACTTAATTTCACTGATGTATTTGTCGATATATGAGATAACGAATTATAAATGACAAATGACGAAGGATGAAGCATATGGCCAATGAATTTATCTTAAGTATATGTATGATGGTAAAGGATGAGGAAAAAAATATCAGGCGCTGTCTTGACGCTTTGAGACCTATATTAGAGAAGCCGGACATAGAGCTTATCATCATAGATACCGGTTCCCAGGACAGAACAGCCGACATCGCCAGGGAATATACTGATAGGGTGTATTCTCACCCTTGGAATAACCAATTCTCCGAAATGAGAAATACTTCTATTTCTTATGCAAAAGGAAGATATATTTTCATACTGGATGCAGACGAAGTAGCGCAGGATTCATCAGAATTGTATGAAATAATCAATGATAAAAGGCTAAGTTCTTATAACACCTTTTTAGTTAAAATAAAAAATTTAAGTTCAAATGGTATGCATACAACAATAAATCAGGAAAGAGTTTTTAAAAATGATGGTGATTTCCATTATGAGGGGGCTGTTCACAATCAGCCAGTTTTTAAAGGCCCTGTACTAGCTACAGACATAACTCTTGTGCATTATGGGTACCTTTTTAATGATAACGAGCTAAAAGAGAAAAAGTTTATACGAACCAGCACTCTTTTGAAGGAAGAGCTCTTGAAAAATCCAGAAAATTCGTATTATAGATTCCAGCTTGCACGAAGTTATTTAGCGCATGGTGATATGAAAGAGGCACTGGCGGAAATCCGCAAGGCATATCAACTGATATCGGGACATCAAGAGGAGAAGAAAAGTCGTATTTCTATTTTAGGAACATATGCTGTGTTTTGCTTTGCATGTAATGAATTTAATGAGGCGATATGTATATGCCGCGAAGGGATAAAAATAAAGCCTGACTATCTTGACATGTACTATATCTTGGCAATGTGCCTGCTTCACTTTGAGGAAAAAAATGAAGCCCTAGACGCGTATATAAAATATATTGATCTGGTTGACCGGTTCAATGATCTTGATATTTCTTTTTCCCGGTCTGTAGAAATGTATTACTTAAATCAAAACAGTCAGGACGATGCGCGTTGTTATATTGCAGAGGAGTTTATGAAGCAGGGGAAGGAAGAAGCTTATCAATACATAGATAAAATTTCTGATAAAAAGAGAAGGGTGATTCTTTCGGTCAAGGCATTTATAGAACTTGGCAAGCTTGATGCACTTAAGGATCTATATATGGAGTCTGAAAAGGATAAATTCATTGCGGAAAGCATCATTAATACTATCGAATCTGAGAAAACAAAATTAACTGCTGAAAAGAAAAAAGATATTGAGAGCCTCTTCTGTGAAGGGGAAGATCTATATTCTTTACTAAACCGGGTGCGGCTCAACAAAGCGGGGGATAATCACTGGATTACAGGAAAAGCTTTGAAGGAAAGTGATCTGAATAGACTTCCTCATTTCTATGCAGATCTATTTTTGGGTATTGACAAGAACACCCGCCCTATCATTTCGATTTTTAAGAAACTGACAAAGACAAAGCTAAAACAGTATATTAATATATTAATTGAAGGGAAAAGTGAGTTAAAGGATTTTTTTGAGGGATATCTTAATAATGTCAGTATGCGTGAGGATGATTTTGATGGGTTAAAGGTTTGCATTTGTATTGCACATGTCCTTTTATCATTTGAGGCTATGATAATAAAAAACCTAGATGATATAGCGTCTGAACAATATTATTCCTTTTTCAAGCAATATGTTCAATTTGGTGTGAAATATACAGCTCTTTTATACAAACAGGAGAGGCTAAGACTGTATTACAATACCATTGAGGACCAGGAGGACAGGTTTTTCATAGCGATAAACTATGCCCTTGAAGCAATCGATAAAGGTGAATATGGGGCCGGTATCCGTTACTACAGAGTAGCGGCAAGGTCAAATCCTATTATGGCTTTATACTTGAACATGTATAAGGATGAACTATTGCCCAGACAGGTTACCGGAGATATAGAGGAGGAGGGACATGAATAGCTCTGAGATCATTGACAAGATTAATCATATCAAGGCAAGGATAGAGAAGCTAATAGAGGGTGGACATTTGGATGAAGCAAAGGCTGCTCTGTCTGGTATAGAGTCTTTTATACCCGGAGATCCTGATCTGTTTTCTATGAAGGCTGTTATTGCCATCATGGAAGGTGATTTACCAACAGCAGAGAAATGTCTTAATGAGGCTCTTAATGATAACGGTGATAATTTTGATTTACTATATAATATGGCATATATTTGTGAACAGATGAAGGATTACCAAATTGCGGCTAATTTTTATTCTAATGCCAGGAGAGTTTCAAATGCTGCACAAAGAATAATAACAGACGAAGCTATAAACCATTTACGAAGTTCATGTGGAATAGAGAATTTTAAATGTGAAAAAGTTTTGCATGGCACAATGGAAATTGCCAACCAAATGTATACATTAACCAGAGGGTTAAGAAGGCATGGAATAATGGCGGATACCTGCAATTACTATCCTACATATCTCGGATATAAATCAGATTATGTTTATAATATTAGTGCTTATAATGATAAGCAAAAGTTGAAGCAAGACCAACTAAAAATTCTTCAAAATGCGATTAATAAATATGACTTATTTCACTTTCATTTCGGTTCAAGCCTGACTTTGGATAAGTCAGATTTAATGGTGTTGGCTGACCACAGTAAAAAAATGTTTATGCATTACTGGGGTTCCGATGTAAGGCTATATTCAAAGGCTGCTAAGTTGAGTAAATTTGTTGCAGTCAAGACGATTGATGAGGATGCAATAAAAAGAAATATAGAACTTTGTGCAAAATATATAGATCATTGTATTGTAGGAGATTATGAACTTTATGAGTATGTAAAAGATTACTACAATAACGTCCATGTATTACCGGTTGCGATTGATCTGGAGAAATTTCCTGTTAAAGAAGCACAGGAAAATGAAAGGCCGGTTGTTGTTCATGCACCGACTTCGCAGGCAATTAAGGGCACAGAGCATATTCTTAAAGCTGTCCAGGAGCTTAAGCAAAAGTATGATTTTGAATTTATTCTGGTAAGTAACAAGTCAAATGAGTGTGCAAAAGCCATTTACCGCCAGGCCGACATCATCATCGATCAACTACTGATTGGCTGTTATGGTGTGTTTGCAGTTGAATCAATGGCTATGGGAAAACCTGTTATTTCCTGGATAAGTGATTTCATGAAGGAAAAGTACCCCAAGGATTTGCCGATTTTCATTGCAAACCCTGAAAATATTTGTCAACAGCTAGAGTCTTTGCTTAAAGATAAGCAATTAAGAAAGGATATTGGACAAAAGGGAAGGAAATATGTGGAGAAGTATCACGACATGAATCTTGTCAGTAGGAAACTGCTCGATCTCTACCGAAACTCATGAATACAAGGAGTTCTCATTTTTTTAGATATACCAGTTCTGCATTGCCGGAGTCATCAATCGTAACATTTCCGATAATCTTGGCAGGAGAACCAACAGCGATGCTGTAATCGGGGATATCCTTATTTACAAAGCTGTTTGCGCCAATTACACAATGATTGCCTATTTGTACACCCTTAACGATCACACTCATACTTCCAATATGGCAGCAGCTTCCGATGGATGTTTGGTTTTTTTCATATTGTTGTTTACCTTTTGATAATACCCATTTCACTGTATCATGGGAGTAAATCTGTACACCTGCAGATATGTGGCAATAATCTCCTATGATTAGCCCTCCGCTGCCATCAAGCAGTGTAAATGGACCGATCCAGCAATGAGAGCCAATCTTCACTGAACCCATGACAACACTGCTGTCATAAATGCTGCTTCCTTCTCCGAATCCCAAATATTTAGCTTTTTCCCACCTGTCAGTGAACTCCTCATTGAATGGCAGGACTCTGTTCCATTTTTCATTTATCTCGTTACGGAGTCTAAAATGGAGATTTGATATTGCGGCTTTAAATTCTACAAGATTATCCGGCATATGTTACCTCCTAACAACTTTTATTGAGTTAACAGGTTCACTTTATCAATGACATATTCAATATCAGTATCACTTAATCGGCTGTGCAATGGCAATGCAATTCCCTGTCCAAATGCAAATAATGAATTCATAAACTCAGATGCGTCATATGAATACTTTTGCTTATAATACGATAACGAATGTAATGGATATGCGCCGTAATTACATTCAATACCCTGCTCCCTGAGCTCTCTCATAACAGAGTCCCGATTCAATTTTCGATTTAGTATCACATAATAGGTCTGGTATGTATGCCCGTTATCTCTGCTCATGCCTGGCAGCAGCAAGTTGTTGTTACAGCTTAATCCTTCAAAATAAAGGTTAGCCAATTCTCTTCGCCTATTTATGATTGAGTCCAATTTGTCCATCTGTGTATTTCCCAGTGCGCCTTGAATATCTGTCATTCTATAGTTAAACCCGGCCAATACAAAATCAATAGAATTGTCTTTTACGTACATGCCATGATTCCTGAGAATTTTAAGCTTTGAGGCGATTTCGCTTTTGTTTGTTGCAATGATTCCCCCTTCGCCTGTAGTAATAGCTTTCCTCGGATGCAGGCTAAAACAGCCAATATCCCCCTTTGTCCCGACAAACTCTTTATGATAGCATGTCCCCAAAGCACAGGCTGCATCTTCAATAATTTTTAGATCATACTTTTCACAGATTTCATTGATTGCATCCAGATTCGCTGCCAGACCAAACTCATGGACCGGAATGATAGCCTTTGTATTTTTACTTATTTTTGCTTCTATTTTTTCTGTATCTATGTTAAAAGTTTCAAGATTGATATCAATAAAAATTGGCGTAGCTCCAACTAATTCCACAACATTGGCAGTTGCAGGGAAGGAAAAATCAGGAACGATTACTTCATCGCCCGGGCCAATCTTCAGTGCAATTAATGCAAGATGCAGAGCGGCTGTTCCATTTGAAACAGCTATGGCATGTTGTACATGAAGATACTTTTCTATCTTCTCCTCCAGTTCGCGAACGCGGGCGCCCTGTACCAGATAGCCTGTCTTAAGCACTTCATAAACCGCTTGAAATTCTGCATCTGAAATGTCCGGCTCACATAATCTGATCATATGTTTGTCCCATTCTCTCTATACCAATTAATTGTTCTTAGCAAGCCCTCCGTCAGATCCACCGAAGGCTCATACCCTAATACCTGTCTTGCTTTCTCTATACTTGGTATTCTTAATTCGACATCCACATAGTTTTTAGGAACACGAACAATTTTTGAATTTGATTCTGATAATCGAACAATCATTTCTGCCAAATGGTTAATAGTAATTGTTCCTCTGGGGTTTCCAATATTGAATGAACCGCCAACTGCCTCTTTGTTTTCAAGGCATAGCAATATAGCGTTAACAAAGTCATCTACATAACACCATGACCTTATTTGATCACCATCTCCATGAATACACAAATCTTCATTGTTCAGTGCCTTGTTAACAAACACATGAATAGCTCCTTCGCCTACCTGACCAGGTCCATAAATATTAAATGGCCTTACAGAAACGGTTGGTAGTCCGAATTCTTTATAATAGCTATGGGTCAGGTGCTCGGCAGCAAGTTTACTTACAGAATAGGTCCACCTTGCTTCGCCAACAGGAGCCAGATTTGTCGTTGATGTCTCTTCTACTTTATATGCATAACTGCCAAAAACTTCACTGGTCGAAAAATCAATAAACCTCTCGACTTTGTGATTGCTTGTTATCGCCGACTCAAGAACATGATATGTTCCGACCATATTTACTTTCATTGTAGCTGTTGGACTCTTTATCACTGTATCAATGCCCGCTACTGCTGCCAAATGGATAATGATGTCCGGCTGATAAGATACAATAGACTTTTTTATTTGTTCGAAATCCAGAATATCTCCCTGTTCTAAAGTAATATTGAGATTCTTAAGCAGATTAGTATTTTTTATCGAATTTCTGTTCAAATTATCATATATGTGGATATGATTATCTCTATACAGCTCATTTGCCAGTTTTGTTCCAATAAAGCCTGCACCGCCTGTAAGAAATATCTTTTTGCCTTTTATCATATGCTTTCTCCAATCCTTAATATATTTAGAACAAGTTATCATTTTGATCAATAAAAGCCCCTTATCAGCCCTGCCACATGCTCCAATACCTCTGTGCCCATTTCCGGGTAGACCGGCAATGCCAGCGTTTCCGCTGAGGTCTTCTCTGCATCCGGAAATTGCCTTGCCGAATAACCCAGGTAAGCAAAACATTCCTGCAGATGCATTGGGAGGGGGTAATAAATCTCAGTGCTTACTCCGTTTCCGGCCAAATAAGACTTCAGCTCATCCCGCTTTTCGGTTCTGATACAGTACTGGTTATAGATGTGTCTGTAGCCCGGTAATGCCTTTGGTGTGATTAACGGAGCTTTCGTGAGGTCACTGAGCAAGCAATCATATCTTTGTGCATTCTTTTGCCTTTTCTCCGTCCAGGTATCCAGGTATTTCAATTTCACCGATAAAACTGCGGCCTGGATCTCATCCAGTCTGAAATTGCCCCCGACCACTTTATGATAATACTTCGGACTCGAACCGTGAGCTCGAAGAAGCTTCATTTTTTCATAGAGTGTGGGATCGTTTGTAACGACCATTCCGCCGTCTCCGATTCCACCCAGATTTTTTGACGGAAAGAAAGAGAAACAACCTATATCGCCAAGGCTGCCAGCCCTATGTGCTGTGCCTTCATACGGGCATTCGGAACCGATTGCCTGCGCTGCATCCTCAATTATTTTCAGGCCATATTTTTTACACAGGGGGACGATCCTTCCCATATCGGCCATTTGTCCAAACAGGTGTACAGGTACGACAGCCTTAACCCGAGAAAGCTCACCCTCTGATAAGCTGCTCAGTAGATGTTCCAACCCATCGGCGCTTATATTAAAGGTCACAGGATCGATGTCTACAAAGAGAGGCTTGGCTCCGAGCCTGGCAATACATCCGGCTGTGGCAAAGAAGGTAAAGGTTGTGGTGATGACAGTATCGCCCTGCCCAACACCCAATCCCATCAAAGCCAGCAGAATGGCATCTGTACCTGACGATACCCCAAGCGCATATCTGCAATGGCTGTAAGCGGCTATTTCCTCCTCCAGCTTGGCGACGCTCGGGCCTAGTATAAAATGCTGTGATTCCAAAACCTCATCCACAGCTTGACGAATTTCATTTTTTATTGAGGCATATTGAGCTTTCAAATCCAGCATCGGTACATTCATAATATTTCCTCCAAAATACTGTTTTCTATCCTGTACTTACTGCCGCATACACTGCACACAGCTACTGCTATCTCATCCATGAACTGCAGCTTAACGCCGCATTTACAGACCCATCCGGTGATTTTTGCAGGGTTGCCTATCACAAGTGCAAAATCAGGGACATCCTTTGTAACTACCGCGCCTGCGCCGACAAAAGCATATCTCCCGATGTTGTGACCGCAGACAATTGTTGCATTAGCCCCAATACTGGCGCCTTTCCTGACGATTGTTTCTCTGTATTCATTTTTCCTGCTGACGTGACTTCTGGGGTTTATTACGTTTGTAAACACTGCGGAAGGTCCCAGAAAAACATCATCTTCACAGACGACGCCGGTGTAAACCGATACATTGTTTTGTATTTTTACATTATTACCGATGACTACTTCAGGAGAGATCACCACGTTTTGTCCGATATTGCAATTGCAGCCGATTTTGCAGCCGCTCATGACATGCGAAAAGTGCCATATTTTTGTGCCTGCGCCGATTTCACAGGGCTCATCGACATAACTTGATTCATGTATAAAGTAATCTTTCATAATCATATCCTCTTTCTAGTGACGGTAGTGTAAAGTTTTACATCCCTAGTTTTTTATTAAACCTTGTATTTCCAAGGGATACACCATCCTTTTTTCAAAAAAAACAATGACCCCCTAATTTTTCGTCAATAATTGTAGTACCAAACAACAATATCTCGAAAGATTACGAAAGGAAGTCATTGTTTATGGTTACAATTATATACCAATTCCTGTTAATTATTCAATATCAATACAAGCAAATCTGCTGGCTTATACTTTTCATTGCAAGATACATCCCTCTTAAGCAATGGGCACACGATGAACTTCACAGTCCCAAATACCAGAAGTTCCTGACCGACAAGCTCCCCATCATTAAAACCTTTGTCAAACAGGACTGGCAGCTCTGGAATGAGTACTATCGCCTCCGCTATGGAAAGGCCGTAAAGCCCGTGAAGCCCCAGAAAGGTAATTCACATAATGTTCCAAGCAATACCGTTTGTCCTCTCTGCGGAGCCCCACATGAATACATATATGACAACACCGGCGGCCGTGGCCAGCTTAAATGCAAGGTTTGCGGTCAGACATTCGTCAATGGCGAAAAACTCGTCTCTCCATTAAAACTTCTGTGTCCTTACTGCGGCCATGCCCTCCAACCGGTCAAGGATCGTAAGCATTTCCGTGTCCACAAATGCGTCAACAGCAACTGCTTATACTACAGACGAAACTTGAAGAAGCTCTCCAAGGACATTCCACCATCTGACTACTGGAAGTACAAGCTCCACTACCTCTATCGGGAGTTCTCCGTCAACTTCTTCGACATGGACTTGAGCCAGCTCCCTAAGTGGGCAACTTCCTTTAAGTATAAGAAGAACAGCGCCTATATTATGGGGTTGTGCCTGACATACCGGGTCAACTCAAAACTATCTCTCCGCCAGACCGTACAGGCCCTAAAGGAGATACACAGCATTGACATTTCCCATACCATGGTTAACTCCTACGCCAAAACTGCTGCCGTTATCATAAAGCCTTTTGTGGACTCATATGACTACAAACCTTCAAACGAACTGGCTGCCGACGAAACCTATATCAAAATCCGAGGCGCAAAAGCCTATGTCTGGCTCATTGTGGACAGGATATCACGCTCCGTACTTGGCTACTGGGTTTCCATGTCCCGTGATGTCGGTCCCTGCATCCTTGCCATGCGCATGGCCTTCAACAAGTTCAAAGAGTTCCCGGGCAAAGCCCTGAAATTCATTGCCGATGGCTACAGTGCCTATCCCTTGGCTGCACAGCAGTTCAAGATTGAAAAGGACTGGAATGTGTCAGTCACCCAGGTCATAGGGCTTACCAATGACGATGAGGTTTCCAAGCAACACCGCCCGTTCAAGCAGATCATTGAACGCCTGAACCGCACCTTTAAGGAATCCTACCGTGTCACCTGCGGCTACAAGGCTGACGATGGTGCTGTTCACAGCACCTCTCTTTGGGTTGCCTACTACAATTTTCTGCGCCCCCATGAGATATCTGGCGGCAAGAAGCCACTCAATCAGGTGGAGATTCTGGAAGGTGCAGGTAACATGCCTGGCAAGTGGCAGCTTCTCATTTACCTTGGGCAACAAGAAATACTTAAGCGCCAAAGAGCTACCGCCCCCATCTATTCTTAGATTTCGTTCCAGAGGTGAAACCCAGACATTAGAACCAGCGATCCTGAACAGCCATGAATGATCGACCTTCTGTGTAAACGGAATAATCAACAAAATTTCGTCAATAATTTTACTGCAGCATAATTAGGGCAACGCTGAGGAGCGACCCAACGCTTGCTGTGGCCTATACGGTGAAGCGGCGGACTTTAAGTTTGCCGTTTCCATTTCACCGGTAAGCCCTAAGCGGATAAACCTCGGGAGTTTGAGGGCAGAGCCCTCAAGGTTTTGTTCCGCAAACCTAAAATGACTGTAAGCCTTCCCATAAACAAAATATTTACTCAATGTATTTGCAATTTTCAAGGTTCACTGGAGCCTATTTTTTTGACTCCGGTTTTTCATAGCTTACTTTACACTACCCTAGTGACGGTACTCTATTCTTGAGAACTGTCCCCTTGGCTGTCCTCTCGATCGCCCTGTCGGCGCCTTAGTATTCCAACGGTAATGGGATGCTTCTTCCCTCTCTGGCGGCTTTATATATGCCAAGGATTAGCTCCAGCGATTTACGTCCCTCTCTGCCGTCCGTATCAGGGTCAGCAGTACCCTTCAGGGTATCGATGACATTTTTATAATACCCTGTGTGACCAAAGCCATACACATTCGGAGGATTGTAGGTACTGGTCCCGACAAGCTTATCATCATCGTCGTAGTCCTGGAACTCCCAGTGTTCGATTTTATTAACCGCAATTCCTCCCACCCGGACAGTGCCGGTTTCTCCGATAATGGTCAGAGAGCCCTCGAGATTTTTCGGGTAGGTGAGCATGGTTACATTAATGGAACCAAAAGCGCCATTTCTGAATTTAATGGCGGCTACACCGGAATCTTCTGTTTCAATTTTGCGGGCCAGCGTACCTGTAAAGGCTGAAACGCTTTCTACAGGGCCTATCAGCCATTCGATCATATCTACATAGTGGCTTGCCTGATTCATAAAGGCTCCTCCGTCAAATTCCCACGTTCCTCGCCATTTTGCGTCGTCATAATAGGATTGCGGCCTTGCCCACAAAACATTTACGATTACCATATAAATACGACCAAAGCGGCCCTTGTCTATTGCACGCTTTACTAACTGGAGCGTTGAGTTCAGGCGGTTCTGTTTCACAACAAAGAGCTGTACGCCGTTTTCATCACATGCAGATATGAGCTCGTCAGCTTTTTTCAGGCTGGTTGCCATGGGCTTTTCGGTAATGACATGCAGCTTCTTTTTTGCGGCGGCAATTCCATGCATGGGGTGCAAGCCACTTGGGGTGCAGATGGATATAGCATCCAGATCGCCTCTGCTGAGCATATCGTCCAGATTTGTATAGTAATCGGCAGCGTATTGCTCGCCGGTTTTTTTTGCTTTTTCTGCATTTACGTCGCACACTGCAACGAGCCTTGCGTCCTCAGTAAATTTTGCGAGAGCTTCAACATGATTTTTTGATATCCGCCCGCAACCCACAAGCCCAAAGTTTATGATACCCTTCATCTTCAGTCTCCTCTTCTTTGTCATAACTGTTTTATCGGCAATATGAGGATAACGATTAACACCATGTACTGACAAAAACGGATGCTGAAAAAATATAAAACAGCCGATAAATGTAGTGAACATATTATTATTGACAGGGTGGCGATATGGTGAAGGATGCATTGCTATCAAAAATAAACAACAAGTCTGCTACTATCGGGGTTGTAGGTCTGGGTTATGTAGGCCTTCCGCTGGCTGTGGAAAAGGCAAAGGCCGGATATCGGGTTATCGGCTTTGATGTACAGGAACAGAAGGTAAATATGGTCAATTCAGGCGAAAACTACATCGGCGATGTGGTTCCCGGTGATCTAAAAAGTATTGTCGGAGCAGGCAGACTCAGAGCGACCAACGATTTCAACTTAATATCCGAGGCGGATTGCGTGGCAATCTGTGTACCTACTCCACTGGATACCTATTTTCAACCCGATATTTCCTATGTGGTTAACTCGACAAAGGATATTGCAAAACACCTTCATAGGGGCATGCTTGTCGTTCTGGAGAGCACGACTTATCCCGGAACGACGGAGGAAGTGGTGAAGCCGATGCTTGAGGAAAGCGGTTTGATATGCGGAAAAGACTTTTATCTTGCTTTTTCACCAGAGCGTGTGGACCCAGGCAATAAATTGTATAAGACAAAAAACACTCCAAAGGTCGTCGGAGGTGTCACGCCGGATTGTACAGAGGTTGCCGCTGCACTGTACGGCAATGTACTTGACAGCGAGGTGTTCAAGGTATCCTCGCCGAAAGTGGCCGAGATGGAAAAAATACATGAAAATACTTTCCGGAATGTCAACATAGCGTTGGCTAATGAAATGGCTATCATTTGTGATAAAATGGGTATAAACATGTGGGAGGTCATTGAAGCGGCAAAGACGAAGCCATACGGCTTCATGCCCTTTTATCCCGGGCCGGGTGTCGGCGGACACTGCATTGCAGTTGACCCGTTTTATCTGACGTGGAAGGCCAGAGAATATGGATATCACACCAGACTGATCGAAACAGCGGGTGAAATCAATAATTATATGCCTGAATTTGTCCTGGAGCGATCCATGAAAATCTTAAACAGGTTTGGCAAGCCATTGAAAGGATCAAAAATACTTATCCTTGGAGCCGCATACAAACAGGATATCGATGATGTCCGTGAATCTCCCGCACTCGAGGTCATAGATCTGTTGGTGAAAAACGGAGCCAATGTCAGCTATAATGATCCTTATGTGGGTGAGTTCAACTTTAGGGGCAGGACATACAGATCAAAGGAATTGAGTCAGGCCATCTTGAAAGAGTCAGATCTCGTAATTATTACAACAATGCACAGCAATTATGATTATGAATTTATCAGTAAGAATGCAATATTTATTTTTGATACGAAGAATGCAATGAAGAATGTGAAATACAAAGCAAATATTGAGACACTCTGACACAAAGTATTCAAAATCGTGTTAACACATTGGTAAGCAATGCCGATATATAAGAAGAGAAGGTTCGCAGATTTTTTTAATCATGGAGGGATTGATATGAGAATATCAGGCATGGATGCCGCTCAAAGAAATTTTCAAGTGAGTTCTGAGCCGCAGGGAGCAGTCTTAGCTTCGCCGACTTCACAAAAGATAAAAATTCAAGAAAAGTCTCGTGATGCAACCCAGGAGAAAGCAGCTCCGCAACATACAGAGGATACCAATCAAAATCAGGTTAATGAGAGGGTAGTTTCTGAAGCTGTCGAAAAATTAAATAAGGCTTTGGAAGGCACCAACAGAAGAATGGAATACTCTGTTCATGAGAGGACAAACGGGATAATGGTAAAGGTAATCGATGAGGCCACAGGTAAAGTTATCCGGGAGGTGCCACCGAAGAAGATATTAGATATGGTGGCAAATATGATGGAGATGGCAGGCCTCATAGTAGATGAAAGAAGGTGACTTGATTTATGGCTATTAATCCAATTTATAATAGTACAACAAGAATGACAGGACTTTCGGGGCTGGATACCGAAAGCATGGTTGCATCACTGATGCAGCTTGAACAGGCAAAGCTCGATAAAGAGACAAGATCCAAGGATTTGCTTGTAATGAAGCAGGAAGTGTACAGAGAGGTTACAACTGCTCTGAAAGGCTTTCTAGATACGTATTTTAACACGACAAATGCTTCGAAGGATATGAGAAGGCCATCTGCATATAACGCCTATGGAATAACATATGGCGGAGAAAAGACTAGCGCATATTTCTCAGCTGTAGCGGGTTCCGGTACTAATGCCGGCAGCTATACGATATCGAACATTGTGATGGCAAAAGCTGCAAAGGTCAGCGGCATCGACGTGTCCGGAGAAATAGCCGGCAGTGCGCTGACTACAGATGCGATAAGTACGATCAGCAGTAGTGAAAACAATAATAAAGTTTCGGTTACATTCAATGGTACTACAAAGGAAATTGTTTTGGACGATAGTCCTGCTGACGCTGACATAAATACTTTGAGGACAGATTTGCAGGACAAACTGAACACTGCATTTGGAACCGGCAAGATCACTGTAGGAATAGACTCTGACAAACTCACATTTGATACTGAAAGCACAAATAGCCTTTCCTTTGCGGCAGTAGCCGGAAATACCGGGCTTGCATCCATAGGACTGGAAGGTCAGAATACCTCCAACAAAATTAGTACCTCTGCAAACATATTTGACATCAACAGCAACTTTGCTACAGCACTGAGTCTGACCGGTACTGATGGGGATATCAGCTTTACAATCAATGGGCAGAGCTTTAGCTTCAACTCGGCAACCACGTCGTTGAATGATATCATGTCCGAGGTCAATGCAAATAAAGAAGCCAATGTCACGATGAGATATGATAGTCTCAATAACAAATTCTCGTTGGAGTCCGATACTACAGGTGCTGTGGCAACAATAACAGCAAGCGATGGCAGCGGCGGCCTTCTTTCGGCACTATCAATTACTGCAGCGGGTGTAGCCGGAACAGATGCAAGCATGACCTACAATGACGGAGAAAATGGAGAACAGGTAATTACCCGTTCGTCTAACAGCTTTTCAATCAATGGCATTGCCTTTGACTTGAAGAAGGATTATGCAGGTTCAGTGGAAGTTGCGGTGGAGTCTGATCCGAAAAATGCAATTGATCTGGTTAAAGGGTTTGTTGAAAAGTATAATGAAGTGCTGGATCTAATCAACAGTAAACTATCAGAAAGAAGAGACTATAATTATGAGCCTCTAATAGAGTCTGATAGAGATGCTATGTCAGAAGATGAAGTCAAGAAGTGGGATGAGAAGGTAAAGACGGGTCTTCTTGCGAATGATTCAGTTCTTAGATCAATCGCGACAAACCTTCGTAATGCTATGGCGGAAGCTGTTGACGGCACAGGGCTTTCTCTCAGCGCAATTGGTATCAGGTCAACTGCATGGACCGACAAGGGCAAGCTGTCCATAGATGAAGAAAAACTTAGGAGTGCATTGTCTGAGAATCCGGAAAGGGTTATCAGCATGTTCACCAAGCAGTCAGATGTGCTTTATAATACAGCTAGTACTGATCCGGCGGCAAGGGCTGAACGCAGAAGTGAGAATGGTGTGATATTCCGACTTTATGATGTCATACAGGATAATATCCGGACCACCACGGTCAATAATCGTAAAGGAGCACTACTGGAAAAGGCAGGGATACCCGGGGATAGATCCGCTACCAATAATGACTTGTTTAAACAGATTAAGAGCTACGAAGACAAGATTGACAGGATGACTCTGGATTACTATGACATGGAAGATCATTACTATTCACAGTTTGCTGTACTTGAGAAACTTATTAATGATATGAATTCGCAGAGTTCCTGGCTGAGCCAGTTCTTCGCAAGTTAATATAGGCTGGTAGCCATAATAAATAAAATCTTAAGGGGATAAATATGGTGACTTCAAACGCATATAATACCTACAAGCAGAATTCTATTTTTACAGCAAGCCCTGAGGAATTGACACTTATGCTTTACAATGGATTGGTCAAATTTATTATGAGAGCTCAGAAAGCTATCGAGGATAAGGATATCCAGAATGCCCATGATAACATTATCAAGGCGGAGAATATCATCCAGGAGTTTCAAGCCACACTGGATATGCAGTATGAGTTGTCAAACGGCCTTGCATTGATGTATGATTATATGAATGAGAGGCTTATTGATGCAAATATTGCAAAAGACACTAAGATTCTGGAGGAGGTTCTGCATTTTGCAAAGGATCTCCGGGACACTTGGGCACAGGCAATGAAGCTTGCTAAAATGGGTGACAAAAAAGTCGCGAATGGGGATTAGTAGCATATATGGACACGTCAGTCGAAAAGTATTTTAACAGAATGACAGAAATTCTGAAAAAGAAGGAGCTACTTTTAAATGACATGCTCTATCTTACGGAATCTCAGACGAGCGCTATCCAATCAGAAGATCTTGACCTATTGAGAAAGCTGGTCGACAAAAAGCAACAAAAAATAGAAGACATCAATAAGCTGGATAATGAATTTGAGATATATTTTGAAAGACTTAAAGCGGTATCAAATGTTGCGAAACTGGAAGACATGAACATATCGGAATTTCCCGGCGCAAAGGGACTGAAGGAAGCTACTGCGAGGATTTTAGCCGCGGCCGGAAGGATCAGTGAAACCGAAAAACTCAACAATCAAAAAAGTGCTGAATTGAAGAAAAAGCTTGGGGAGCAAATAAGCAGAATAAAGCAAAGTAAAAAGGTAAATAATGCATACAATCCGGTATCCCATAATACGCCCTCATATTTTCTGGATAAGAAAAAATAGGCAGCTGCTAACTCGCGTTTTGTATCACTCCTCCTCGGGGTAAACTTTATCAAGGAAGGCGAATACTCTATTGAGATATTCGTCTTTATGTTTTGTATAGCTATCGGCATGGCCATCACCTTCAACCTGCCAGAATTCGACTCCGGAGGAATTCAAAGCAGAATATTTTTGGAAGAGCTCGATACTGTTTGTGACAGGTATCAGCGTATCCTCCTTGGCATGAATCAACATCAGATTAGGCGGATTTT
>JAAYBT010000035.1 GCA_012730015.1 Clostridiaceae bacterium | reverse complement strand
AGAAGCGAGGATTTTGCAAAGTGCATGATATCCTGAGGAAATATCACGATTTATTGAAAAAATCTAATTATGTAAGATATTACGGTAAGGTCTCCAAGGTTGTCGGACTTACCATAGAGTCAGACGGCCCGGAGGTAGATGTTGGTGAGCTTTGCATGATTCATGCATCGAAGGGCAGAAGGAAAATTCGCTCCGAGGTCGTAGGATTTAGAGACAACAAGGTACTCTTGATGCCTCTTGGCGAAATGACCGGCGTAGGGCCGGGAAATCTGGTAGTGGCTTCAGGCACAGTTCTTAAGGTTGGAGTTGGTGACGACCTTACAGGACGTGTTCTTGATGGCCTTGGATACCCACTGGACGATAAGGACCCTTTCAAACCAACTCAGTATTATCCAATCGACAGCAAACCACCTCATCCCTTAAAAAGGAAAAGAATAACCGAGCCACTTGTGCTTGGAATAAAGACCATAGATGGCCTGCTTACGGTCGGAAAGGGTCAGCGTATAGGCATATTTGCCGGAAGTGGCGTTGGTAAAAGTACACTGATGGGTATGATAGCCAGAAATACAAAGGCTGACATTAACGTTATAGCCCTAATAGGAGAGCGCGGAAGAGAGGTAAGAGAGTTTCTTGAGAAGGACCTTCAGGAGGAGGGCTTATCTCGGTCGGTGGTTGTAGTTGCGACCTCTGATCAGCCGGCTCTTGTCAGATTAAAGGGAGCACTGGTTGCAACAGCCATAGCAGAATATTTCAGAGACCAGGGGAAGGATGTACTCCTATTGATGGATTCGCTGACGCGTTTCGCTATGGCTCAAAGAGAGGTAGGCCTGTCCACGGGAGAACCGCCTGTTTCAAGGGGTTATACTCCCTCCGTTTTTGGTGTTATGCCAAAGCTGCTTGAACGCGCCGGCAACTCTGAGAAAGGCTCGATTACCGGCCTTTATACAGTGCTTGTCGACGGTGATGATATGACTGAGCCTGTAACAGATACTGCCAGAGGCATATTAGATGGGCACATCGTACTATCAAGGTCACTTGCCAACAGGAATCAGTATCCTGCTATAGATGTGCTGGCAAGCGTCAGTCGTGTTATGCCCGACATTATTTCGAAGGAGCATAAGATAGCCGCCGCAGAGCTCAAGAAAGCCCTCGCTATCTACACAGATGCAGAGGATCTTATTAACATAGGCGCATATGTCAAGGGCAGCAATGAAAAAATCGATTATGCCATTAGCCTGATAGATAATATATTGGGCTTCATACAGCAATCTACAGATGAGCGCTTTGAATTTGATGAAGTATTGAATTTACTCAATGCTATCTTTGAGAACAGTTAGAGGTGAGTAAATGGCAAAGTTCACCTTTAGTCTTGAAGCAGTTCTAAGAATTAAAATGCAGAAGGAAGAGAGCGTCAAGAATGAGCTTGGCAAGGCTACTCAAAAGCTGGAGGCCGAGAGGCAAAAGCTCGCCAAGCTTTATGATACCGTTGAGGAAATAATAGCCGAGTTCAACAAAAAAGCTAAGAAGACCACCGTGAGAAAATTGATTGAATTCAATGAATACTTGTCTTTGCTCGACTCCAAAATAAAGGAGCAAAAAGAAAGGGTAAACTGTGCGGCTTCGTATGTCGATAAAGTTAGAGAGGAATTATTACAAGCTGTTAAGGAGAGAAAAATACTCGAGAAGCTGAAAGAGAAAAAGTATGATGAGTATCTTCTTGAGCAGAAAAAGCTTGAGCAAAAGGCAAATGATGAGCTCGTCAGCTTTAAACATAAGGTTGGCAGCGTAGGAGATTAGGAATGGCCAATGACACAAAAGCGAAGAAAAAAGAAAAGGGCGGGTT
>JAAYBT010000034.1 GCA_012730015.1 Clostridiaceae bacterium | reverse complement strand
ATATTTCAGTTTTGTCGAATGTTATTCTGCAAAGTAAGTGTAAACTTTGGAAGCGCCGTATACCGAACGGTACGTACGGTGCTGTGGGAGGTCGGCTACTCAATTAATGGGTAGCCTCCTACCCGATTGTTTTTCGCATTGACACCATATATAGTATGTGGTAAAATATCGGTTACAATATGTTGTTGTTAAAAAGCCCGCCTGATTAGAAGTTGAAGGTCTTTGATTATGGTATCTGAGGCCAGGTTCAGAGATTTAACAGAAGAAATTAATCTACATAAGAGGGGAGTCATATTAATATGATTACTAAAATACGCAAGCGTGACGGAAGAGAAGTACCATTCAATATTGAGAAAATTGCCGGTGCAATATTTAAGGCGGCAAGCGCAGTCGGAGGTAATGATTATGGCACCTCTTTATCATTAGCCGAAAAAGTTGTAGAGTATGTGGAAAAACATCTTGATAAAAAGGTTCCCACGGTTGAGGAGATACAGGATGCTGTTGAAAAGGTGCTGGTAGAAACAGGTCATGCCCGTACCGCAAAAGCATACATTTTATATAGAGCGGAAAGAACCCGTGTGCGGGAAATGGATACCCGCCTGATGCGAGTATATGGTGACTTGACCTTCAAAGAGGCCAAGGACAATGACATGAAGCGTGAGAATGCAAACATTGACGGCGATACCGCTATGGGCACAATGCTCAGATATGGGTCGGAGGGTGCAAAGCAGTTCAATGAAATGTTTGTTTTGAATCCGGAGCATTCCGCCGCACACAGGAAGGGAGATATTCATATTCACGACATGGACTTTCTGATGCTGACCACCACCTGCTGCCAAATCGATATTGTTCAGTTGTTTAAGGGTGGCTTCGGCACAGGGCATGGCTTCCTGCGTGAGCCAAACGATATTCGCAGCTATTCGGCTCTTGCCTGCATTGCAATTCAATCCAATCAAAACGACCAGCATGGAGGGCAGAGCATACCGAACTTTGATTACGGAATGGCTCAGGGGGTTGCCAAAACCTTCGCAAAGATTTATCGACAGAACCTTGTAAAAGCAATCAAGCTTCTCGGCGATGCAGAGGACGCCGACGAAAAAGTACGGACGATTATTGCCGACATAAAGCAAAGGCATGGTTTGCTTCCCGCAATGGGAAATATGGAAAGCTACCTGAGGCTCGAAGCAGGGTATTTACTTGAGCTGCTTGGTGATCAGGGCAGGGTTGCCAATGTACAGGCCTTTGCGGCTGAAATGGCTGAAAAGGAGACAGACATAAATACATATCAGTCGATGGAAGCCTTTGTCCACAACCTGAACACAATGCACAGCAGGGCCGGGGCGCAGATACCCTTTAGCTCAATCAACTACGGAACGGATACCTCGCCAGAAGGAAGAATGGTTATCAGAAATATTCTGCTGGCAACAGAAGCCGGCCTTGGCAACGGTGAAACGCCTATATTCCCCATACATATATTTAAGGTGAAGGAAGGGATAAATTACAACCCGGGAGAAGCAAATTACGATCTTTTTATGCTTGCATGTAAGGTCAGCGCCAAGAGGCTTTTCCCCAATTTCTCTTTCATTGATGCTCCCTTTAATATTAAGTATTACGAAGAGGGTAGGCCCGAGACTGAGATTGCCTATATGGGCTGCAGGACCCGTGTCATAGGGAATGTATACGATCCCCAACGTGAGATTATCAACGGCCGAGGCAATTTGAGCTTTACTACCATCAACCTGCCGAGAATCGCTTTGAGAAGTGATAAGAGCAGCTCGACCTTTTTTGCAGAGCTGGATAAGGTGATTGATCTGGTTATTGATCAGCTTATGGAGCGCT
>JAAYBT010000249.1 GCA_012730015.1 Clostridiaceae bacterium | reverse complement strand
TTTCCCTCCTAATTATTACTTGTTAGATAGATAAACAGCTTCTGAACCGGTATCGGAGATAGGTCCAAATCAGCTCTTGTTAACTTTTTCAGTTTTTCATCATCAAGCCTGTCGAAGATGGCGCATATCTTTGTAGCTCCGACCGTTTCACTATGGATAAGATTCAAGCCTGCGACCGCCTCGTCGACGGATGCTGCTTTACCTGATACGTATCGAGCCATTTCCTTCAGTTCATCAACAGGAAGCTGTTTGACCAATGAACCCTCTTTTATGATCACTACTTCCTCGAACATATTGGCGGACTCCTCGATTAAGTGAGTTGAAATAATGAAGGACCTTGGATGATTTGTATAATCCTCAATCAATTCTCTGTAAAACATATCCCTCACAGCAGCGTCAAGGCCAAGAACGGGCTCGTCAAATATTGTCAGCGATGCCCTGGAGGCAAGACCAATTACAATTCGCAGTATTGATTCATAGCCTCTGGAGAGAGCCTTGTACTTTTTCTTTGTCTGAAGCCCGAATTTTGTACAGAGCTCCTGGGCGTATTGCATATCAAAGCCGTTATAGAACAAGGCAGCAGACTTCAATATCTCGACAACGCGCATAGTACCAATAAACAAATTCTTCTCCGGCATATAGCATATTTTCGAGAGTATCTCCTGGCTGTTGAAGCTGTCCTGGCCAAAGATTTTTACCTCGCCATCGGTTGCGAATATTCTAGAAGATACAATGTTTAAAAATGTGGTTTTACCTGCTCCATTTCGCCCCAGGAAGCCATATATCTTGTTGCAGTCAAGCTTAACAGTGAAATCCTTGAGTGCGCAAACATCCCCGTAATTTTTTGTCAGCATATTTGTTTCGAGCAATACTTCACTCATTTATTTGCCCTCCTTCTTTAATCATCTTTATTAGCTCATCGACTCCTATATCCAGGTTTCTCGCTTCCTCCAGAAGGGAAGCAATGTACCTTTCATAAAAGTCAGATTTTCTTTTTTCCCTTATTATTCCTTTAGCACCGGTTGATACAAACATTCCAATCCCTCGCTTCTTGTATAGGATACCCTGGTCAACTAGCATATTGATTCCCTTACCTGCAGTTGCCGGATTAATTTTGTACAGGATTGCCATCTGGTTTGTGGATAATATCTGTGATTCCTCCTCAATGACATCCTTAATGATATCGTTTTCTATGCTGTCTGCTATTTGCAGATATATTGCCTTTTCGTCATTAAAATCAAGTTTCAAGCTTTTCACCTCCTCAGCCCGCATTAGTTATGTGGTTAGTTACTTATGTAATTAACCATACAACACATGAAGCTATTTGTCAACACTTTTTTTGGAAAACTTTCATTGCAGTGACGAAGCGCTTACTATATATGTGGCTGACGGGAATCTTGCACATGGATAATTGAACAGATTAGTTGGTAGAGAGTGACAATAGAAGGGACGGTTCTCTTGCTTGCTTCTAACACAAAAGAAGCAGTCAAGAGTACCGTCCCCAACCTATCTGATTTTAGTTTAATAAAGTGACTAGGCGAGTGACTTTTTCCTCAAGCTTCAATAGTCCTCTTACTGTCACTGTCTTTCAAAACATACTGTAGGAAGCACACAAAGCCAATAATAATAATCCCGACTAGATCGGTTACCAGTCCCGGATCAATCAGCATAAGACCTGCACCAACGGCCAGGATCCTCTGCCACCAGGGCATGTGCTTCTTCATGAAGCCTTCCAGGCCTCCCGATATTGCAAACATCCCAATAGTGGATGTGATAATGATTTGAACCACCTGCATAATTGAGGTGTTGATCAGAAGCATAGACGGGTTGAGTACAAAAATGTATGGGATAATAAATGCCGCAATTGCAAGCCTGGTTGCGATGACACCGGTCCTGATGGGGTTGCCGCCAGAGATCGCGGCGCCGGCATAAGCAGCCAAAGCCACAGGAGGCGTTATATCTGCTACAATACCAAAGTAGAAGACAAACATATGCGCAGCAAGTACTGGCGTACCAGGTATCAGCTTTAATATAATCGGCGCCGTGATTGTCGCCATAATTACATAATTCGCAGTAGTAGGAACGCCCATGCCCAGAATAATACAGGCAATCATCGTCAGGAAGAGCGCCAGTATGTCAATTCCCCCTGAGAGCATCAGCAGCCCGTCGGCAAGCTTCAGACCAATACCGGTGAGAGAAACGATTCCCACAATGATACCTGCGATAGAACAGGCTGCAGCAACACCAATAGTGTTCCTTGCACCATTCTCAAGCGCATCAACAAAAGTCCCTGGCGTCAGCCGTGTATCCTTACGGAACATACTTACTATAATTGAAGCAAGTATCGCCAGACAAGCAGCACGCGAAGCGGTATATCCTACGGACATTGTAACGATGAGTACAATGATTGGTATGAATAGGTACCCTTTCGTCAGCAGCAGCTTAAAAAAGTTGGGTATTGAATCCTTGGGGAGTCCTTTAAGCCCAACCTTCTTCGCTTCAAAATGTACCATCAGAAAAATTCCGGAAAAGTATAAAATTGCAGGGAAGATGGCTGCGGTTGCGATAACAGAATAAGGCAGTTCGGTCATCTCAGCCATCAGGAATGCTGCAGCACCCATAATAGGAGGCATTATTTGTCCACCGGTTGAAGCAGCAGCCTCAACTGCACCAGCAAAGTCCTTATCGTATCCGGTCTTCTTCATAACAGGAATGGTAACGCTTCCAGAGCCAACGGTATTTGCAACCGAGCTGCCCGAATACATGCCCTCCAGAGCGCTGGAAATAACGGCAACCTTAGCCGGGCCGCCGACCGCACGTCCTGCAATTGAGTTGGCAATATCAATAAAGAAGACTCCTATATTTGTTTTTTCAAGAAAAGCCCCAAGGATGATAAAGAGCACGATAAATGTGGAGCAAACACCTATGGGTGTTCCAATGACACCGTCTAGTGTATAGAAGAGAGTATAGACAATTCTGGTGATTGAATATCTGCTGGCAAGTGCATAAATAATGAAGGCGGCGGCAACCACCAGTATCGGCAGCCCAACCACTCTTCTGCAAACCTCTGCAATTATAAGAATACCTATAACACCGATGATGACATCCATTTGGCCAATACGCGTAGCCTTCAGTGCCATGTTTTCAAAATTGAAGGTATAATAAAAGAAACATGCTGCGCCTACGACTCCAAGCACAATGTCATACCATGGCACGAAATTAACACGCTTGGCGGATTTTTTCCTTGCCGGATAGAGCGTGAAGGCCATAAATATTATCAGCGCCACAAACGAAGTTCTTCTAATCTGCTCCGGCCAGGTACTGATGAGATTCATGTAAAATACAAACAATGTAAATGCGGCCAAGATATACCTTACTACTACCTTTGGGACGCCTGCGTAATGTCTTGTATTGGACTCACGATCGTATTCAGCCATGAGAGCATCAACATCGATCTGTTCAACATCGCCCATTGTAGACTGGATAGTTTTCTTAGGTTCGGACATACCTTATCCTCCTTTTCGAATGGGTCAAATCAAATAAAATGATTCACCATATTTATACTGAAAGCCTCCGCCCGCATTCGAAATGCACAGTTGTATTTCGCCCGCAGAGATCTCGAAGGCTTATAGATTCATTGTTAATATAAAGCGTGTGATCTGACACAGTGCCCACAATATAGGAGAGGCTATCCATTTGTCGTTCAAAACCGCTGACTATCATGGAACCGTCATCACCATATTCCAGAACCTGTTCTTCACCTACTTCTGATTGCACTCCGGCACCAAACGAATAATAAATCGTCCGTACAACAAATATCTTGGAGCCGCGCAATTCATATACGTCTGTGACCGGACTTTTATTAACTGAGTGAATAAATGTAACAGAGAATTCATCTCCTTCACTCATAGGATACTTCGCAAGTACCCTGCCTGTATCGCCGTCCTTCAAAAGGAGACACGGTACAGAAAAAACACAGTAAAGAAAAACGGAGGACGTAACTATGAGTACCAGTACGGCCCCCGTAAGTATGTTTTTCATTTACATCAACATCCCTTAACGAACGCCAATTTCCTTATAATACTTTAATGCGCCCGGATGAATCGGGATTGATATGCCTGAAACTGAGTATTCAGCATTAAGCTCAGCACCCTTTGGGTGAGCCTTAGCGATCTCATCGGCATTCTCAAACAGAGCCTTGGTCATATCATAGACCAGATCTTCCTTAAGTTCATCGGAGACTATATAAGTAGCAACAACAGCCACCGTCTGCTTATCTTCGCTAATACCCTTGTAAGAATTCCCCGGAACAGCATATTTGGTGTAGAACGGATATTTCTCTACCAATATGGCAGCATGCTCATCGTCAACCTCTAACATGTTAATCTCATTGGAAGTGGACAGCTCAACAATAGCCGTCGTGGGAGCGCCTGCGACGCAGAAAAATGCATCGATCTTGGCATCCTTGAGTGCAGTAGCGCTGTCTCCAAAGCTGAGATTGTGTACGTCAATGTCATCAAAGGTTATCCCGTAGGCTTCAAGGATCTGATGAGCATTAAACTCACAGCCGGATCCAACATCACCAACCGAAACACGTTTGCCCTTCAGTTCAGAAATGTCTGTAATGTCACTTGTGGATACGATCTGGACAACCTCGGCATAACACCCGGCCATGGCAGAGAATCCCGTAACTGCTTCGCCGGCAAAAAGGTCGGTTCCCTGATTTGCATAGTACATAACATCATTTTGAACAATTGCAATATCCGCTTCTCTATCGGCAACAAGGTATATGTTGGCCTTAGAAGCGCCTGTGGACTGAACATCAAAGCTCAGATTACTAATCTTTGAAGAAAGAACCTGAGAGATAGCACCGCTGAAAGCGTAGTATGTACCTGTAGTGCCACCGGTAGCCATCTTTAGAGTCGTTTTGCCACTACATCCCGAAAGCACTAGTGAACAGATTAGCAGCAGAGTAAATACAATTAAGATAATTCTCTTTTTCACGAAAAACCTCCTGTGTCTCTATTTGTATTATTGCAAAGATAAATCGACGTTGTCACTTTACAACGTTATAAGTTTACACTAAAGCACTTTATTTTTCAACACTATTCATAGAAGGCTTTTGCGATGTAGCATCAATCAGACTTGGCCGCACAATATATAGTGACAAACCTTTATGCCCGCAATATAATGTGCAGCCTTTATGCCCTAATCAGCGAGTAAAGTATTGCGTAATGTTGCTGGCCATACTCTTAGCAAGCCTTGCTTGATCTGCATCACTGCTGAGCAGCTCAAATTCCTCAGGATTGGGCACAAAGCCTAGCTCAAGCAGGATAGAGGGGGTCCAGGTTCCTCTTACCACATAGAAGTTTGCCCACCGTACACCCTTATCTGCACGGCCTATATTTACCGCGCTTGTCAAGAGGGATTGTGAAACAGGCTTGGAAATGCCCTCTTTATAATATACTGAAAAGCCCTTGATTTTAGAGATGTCTACATTATCTGCCATGCTGTTTGCATGGATGGAGATGAAGAGGTCCGGACGGGCTTTCCTTGATGCAGTCAATCTATCAGACAAAGAAATTGATACATCTGTTGTTCTGGTCATGATAACATTTGCACCAAGACTTTTCAGCTCCTTACGCAGCTTTAGAGCAGTATTCAGATTAATCCTTTTCTCGGCATATGTGCTGCCAAGCGGGCCAATGGCTCCGGTATCATCGCCGCCGTGGCCCGGGTCAAGCAGTATGGTTATTCCTGTGAGGGGCTTAGCGCCGACAGCAGCTTTGACCGGCCGTTTCACATGCAATATGATACCATCTGAGGTCTTTTCTATATAGTATCCCTCGATAGCTTTGTCGGGCTTCAAAGACAGTGTATACTTGCCATGACTGCCGCTTTGCTCAAATACGACTGATTCAAATAGCCCATCAGCGGGAAGCTTGGGCAGCACCCCGGACTTGGCTGCTGATATGTTGACCGTTAGCTTAGAGCCATTAAGGTCAGCAATTGCGGCAAGAGAGGATGGGTAGTACAAACGCAGCGTATCCCATTTTACACCTGTCGTGTAGATAGCCTTGCTGACAGAGGGCTTGAGCTGAGCCTTTGAGCTATAGGTAGAAATACTGGTTTTCCTAACCCAGAGGCCTGATGAAAGCCGGGCGAAGTCTCCGGTCATCTCTGTAACATAGTCGACCATTCCCTTGCGCAGCTCATATGCAGCGCCTTTGCTGGTGTTTGTCGATTCGTAGGTATCAATATCCTCTTTAGCAATTTCGGCATAAAATGGTGAGCCCCTCATTATAACACCTATCTTAGCCGGTGCACTAGAGCTTTTGACCCTACCATTGTAATTCATAGTGTATACAGGCGTGCCTAAATCAATATTGCGAGGCGTGCCGGTATAGGTAGGAACTGTATAGGTGTAGGTAAATTTGGCAGGGTATAGACCGCCTAGAGTCGATGCTGTCTTCATTGTATAGGTTTTCCCGTTGATCTTGACTGTCACCTTCGAGCCTGCTGGCGCACGACAGGACAAGGTGACTTTATCTGCGGGCGCCCTGTATTCCTGTGATTGGGGGAATGTAGAGGAGCCTATTATTTCTGCCTTGCTCATCTTTTGCAGCGGCGCAGAATCTGTCGATCTGTTTATGACACGGGTAACATAAGAGCCCTCCTGCGAAAACGTAAATGTGTTTGTCCCCTTTTCCAAATCGACCAGAACACCGAAATACCCCTTGCTTGACCGGTTCTCAACCGGCTTGCCATTCAAGTACAGAGGCTTAAACGGGTCGGAGGAGCCATTCAGGTAGTACTGGCTGTAGCCTGTCTTTATATTATCTGATGGCCTTGAGACAGTGACCGGTGTAGCTGAGACATTGCCGTCTATTCTTTCGTAAGCCGACTTTATAGTGGACATGAGAGCAGGATATTTTGCCATGGAGCTATAATTGTAAAAAATGCTTCCCTTCACCTCAGGATAGCCTCTGTTCAGAAACATCTGCCTTTCAATCTCGGCAACGCCGTACCATGGGCTTTTGGTGTCTTGATTTCCTGCCTTGTATAATGCGTGCCCTATGTACAGATCGACGGAGGTTCCGCTCACGACATCCTTCCACCAGATCAGGAGCTTTCTGTAATCCGCAATAGAGAAACCAATGTTCCAATAAATCTGTGGAGTAATATAGTCAATAAGCTCATCCTTTACCCACTGCCTGGAATCGGCATATTGCTCATAATTGGATTCGTAGCCCCTTGTATCACTCCCCAGTGAATTTGTGGATTTGTTGGCCCATATGCCGCGGGGACTTATACCAAAACGAACATTCTTATCAACTGCCTTGATTGCCTTCGAGACATCGGAAATGAGAGTGTTGACATTTGCCCTTCGCCACTGTCCGATATCTTTATACTCGGCGCCATATTTTGCATAGGTTTTTGCATCATCAAAGTCTTTTCCGGGATAGAAATAATCGTCGAAATGTATGCCGTCAACATCGTATTTTTTGACCAGCTCGAGTACACTGTCCGTAACCAGCTTACGAACCTGTGGCAGACCCGGGTCGAAATAGAGGTTGTTGTCGGAATATCTGACAACCCATCCCGGATTCTTGCGGGCAGGATGGGATGATACAAGCGAATTGATAGTCGGCTTAGCCTCGGATGCAGTTTTCTTAGTAATCCTGTAAGGATTAATCCAGGCGTGCAGCTCAATCCCGCGCTTGTGGGCTTCGTTAATCCAAAAGTCAAGCGGATCAAAGCCTCCATTAGGAGCCTTCCCCTGGGTACCTGTCAGGTATTTTGACCATGGAAAATAGTCTGATTTATAGAAAGCATCTGCAGTTGGCCTGACCTGAAGAAAAATGGCATTTAAACCGGTGCTTTTAGCATCATCCAGTATTTTTATTGCTTCTGCCTTCAGAATGGCAGGGTCTGTCGTGCCTTTGGAAGGGTAATCAATATTTACCACTGATGCAACCCAGAGACCGCGCATTTCATTTTCACTAATTTGCTTGGCTTCCTTTATGGTATCGGCTTCCATGACGGTATCGGCTTCATTAGCAGGGCTTGCATCACTGAGGATAATGGCTTGCTTAGCGGCACCTGATTCCTTAGCAGTATCTGCGCCACCACACATAGTTAGCGGCAAGGCCAGCAACAACATTACTATTATTGCAGTATTATACAAATGCTTCATTATCTTCTCCTTCGTTTATGTCTTCTGCCTTGTATACATTAATATATATTTCGACATATTATTTCTGTAAAATGTTCGCCAATACCTGTTGTTTTATTGTTTTTTAACATTTTGTAATACAATAGTAATAAAGCCTCTATTATTATTGAATGATTGACAAGTGCGTTGAACGCCTTAATAATTTATTATAAGCCTAATGAATTAAGAGGTGTTAGTAAAATAATTTACTTTTTATCATAATTATAGCAGTGCATAAAATCTAACAGACTTAACGCAAAAGGTTCAAGAAAGCAATATCAATGAAAGAAACCTTGCTGACGGCAGTAGATTTGGGCACGAACCGGCAGGATTTACGAAATTTATGGGTAGGCCCTCATTATTCATGCCTGAATGGTGAGTTTCATTCTATAATCATCCATAACAAAGCCGTCGCCAATATCCGTTACCATCTCTTCGACAACCTCAAAGCCAAGCTTTCGGTATATTTTGACTGAATTGTTATTCTTATTAACAGTAAGCCATATATGGCTCAGCTTATTCTCTTTGGCAATCAGTATCTGCTTATTCAGCATCAACCTCGATATTCCGAAGCCGCGATAGCTTTTCTTAATATATAGTTTGCTGAGGAAGAGGCCTCCGGCGTCATAATCAGGCTTTATGGCAAAGTAGCCGGCCTGCTTTTGTCCATTATAGGCAATAAAGTATCTGTAACCATTTGAGGAAATATCCCTAAGAATAGCCTCCGCGCTCTGGAACTTATCAAGCATATATTCTACCTGCGCCGCGCCAATAATCGGAGTATAGTGCTCCGTCCAAATCTCCCTGGCTGTCGCTGCCAGCTCCGATGCTCTTTGGGTGTCTTCCGGCTTCAGTTCAATCAATTGGATCTCTTCCATAACACTACCTCGCTAATCATGAATTATGCAGTTCCAGTAGACAGCTCTAGCAGCCAGCTCTGGTCAACAGTTCAGTAGCCGGCTCTAGTAGACTGTTCTAGTTAACAGTTCCTAATATAGTAGCACTTGCATACCTGCTAGTCAACGACTGGAGAATGGGCGGCCACGGCCGCAAATCATGCATCAGGTTACTATCATAGGCAGGCTGGTAGTGTCCTATTTCACTCCAATGCGAGCGCGAATCATTCGACATCCATGTCTCAGGATTCCGCGCCTGCGGCGTCCATGCCGCAGGTTATGGTTCCTTATACCGCATTCGAGTTTCAACAGGACAAACAGCCTGCAGCTACTCCTCCACCATGATGCATCTATTTGCAGCCATGGCCGCCTCATCTGCCATTAGCCTACCACCAGCTCATACTCTGCCACATAATACTTTTGCCCTTAGCCTACCGCAGCCTCATCGTTGAGGAACTTAAACTGTGATGTATAGAGGTTGTAGTACTGACCACGCAGGCTAATGAGCTCCTCATGCGTCCCGCTCTCAACGATACCGCCATCCTCTATGACCATTATTCTGTCGGCATTTCTGATGGTCGACAGCCTATGGGCAATAACGAAGGAGGTCCTTCCCTTCAAAAGCTTCTTAATTCCCTGCTGGACAAGACGCTCCGTATGCGTGTCGATGCTGGCCGTAGCTTCATCCAGTATCAGTATCCTCGGATCTGCCAGTAGGGCTCTTGCAAAGGCGATTAATTGTCTCTGACCCGCTGACAATCGTGTTCCTCTCTCATTTACATCGGTATCGTAGCCCTTCTCGAACTTCATAATAAAATCATGGGCCGATACCGCTTTAGCTGCTGCAACAATTTCCTCGTCAGTCGCATCCAGCTTCCCATATCGTATATTCTCCTTAATCGTAGAGGCGAACAGGAAGGTATCCTGGGGCATCATCCCGATCTGTCCTCTGAGGCTTTCAAGCGTTACATCATTCAGATTGATTCCATCAATCATAACTTCGCCTGAGGTTACCTCATAGAACCTGCCAATCAGGTTGACAACAGTCGTCTTGCCCGCACCCGTTGATCCCACCAGAGCTATTGTCTGGCCCGCTGCCACATCAAAGCTGACATCCTTCAAGACCTCCTGGCCCTCATCGTAGCCAAAGTTAACATTCCTAAAAGAAACGTCCCCATTTATCTTGGGCATAGTCACGGCATTGGTTCTGTCTTTTATGTCCGGCTCGATATCAAGTATCTCGAATATTCTCTCCGCTCCGGACATGTTGGTAACCAGCTGATTATAGAAGTTGCTGACGCTCATGATCGGCTGCCAGAACATCGAAACATAGGAGCTAAAGGCTACCAAAAGGCCCGGAGTGATTGAATTTGTCTCAATCATGGAGGCGCCAAGCCAAAACACAAGAACCGTCCCTGCCCCCCAGGACAACTCCACAAGCGGCCAAAAGGTATCACCGATTCGAACTGCCCTGACGAAGGAGTTTCGCCACTGGTTACAAAGATCAGCAAAGGTAGTCGAGGTATCCTTTTCGGCTGCAAAGCTCTGTACTACACGTATCCCGGAGAAGTCCTCATGGGTAAATGCATTGAGATTGGAAGACTTTTTCCTGAACAGCTGCCACCTCCTTCTGGATATTGTGGACAAGGTAAACATAACCACTATCATAATCGGCAGCGTTGCAAGGGCAACAAGTGCCAGCCTGTAGTTCATAATCATCATAATAACGACAACGGCTACAATCTTTACAAACTCAGGAATCAGGCTGGTAACGCTATTGGTGAACAAGTCGTTCAAGGAGTTAACATCACCAATAATTCGGGCAAGTATTTTGCCGGTCGGCCTGTTGTCGAAGAAGAAGAAGGAAAGCCTCTGTATATGGGTATACAATTGCTGACGTATTGTCAGAAGTATTTTGTTGCTGACACTTCCCATGATAACAATCCTGAAGCGCGAGCAAAGCATTGCCAGCGCATTCGCCAGTATCATGACTCCTCCAAGCAGCAATAGGTTTTTCCGGTCGCCCTCCTTGATAAACTTATCAATCCCCAGTTTCATAAAGTAGGGATTAATAAGCTCAACAGCTATGGTAACCAGCATCAGGCCAAGAACCTTTACTACCGGTCCGATGAAGGGCTTAAGGTAGCCGAGAAGCCGTTTTATTATTGTTATATTAAGACTCTGTTCTAATTTTTCATCGTCCCTAAAGTTATTAATTGGCATTATATCACCTCTTTTTCCAGTGCTTCCACATAGTCGCGGTATTGCTCGCAATAGGTGTCATAATAGCGCCCGCGCAGCTTCAAAAGCTCCTGGTGATTTCCTCTTTCTACAATCCTGCCGTCTTCAAAGTAAAGGATTTCATCCGCATTCTTCACGGCAGATACTCTATGGGCTATGATGAAGCAGGTATGTCCCTTCCTGCGCTCCATGGCCTTTTGAATAGCATATTCTGTTTCCATGTCCAACGCTGATGTGGAGTCATCCATTATCAGCACGGCGGCCTTTCTTACCAATGCCCTTGCTATTGAAATCCTCTGCTTCTGCCCCCCCGAAAGTCCCAGTCCTCTCTCTCCGATCACGGTCTGGTAGCCTCCCGGCAGCTCTGAGACAAATTCGTCTACCATCGAATCCCTGCAAGCCGCCATGAAGTCCTCGTCTGATGTGCCATCAGTTCCAAACCGAATGTTTTCTTCAATGGTATCCGAAAAGAGGAAAGTTTCCTGCATGACAGACGACACGTTTTTCCGCAATTGGAGCAAATCCATTTCCTTAACATCAATACCGTCGAAGAGAACACTCCCTTCCGAGCAGTCATAGTACCTGCCAATCAGGTTTATCAAAGAGCTTTTGCCTGCTCCTGTGATACCCATAACTGCAACTGTGCTTCCCGGCTTAGCATCAATACTCACGTCCTTAAGCACCGGAACTGAGTCGAACTCAAAGCTTACATTTCGAAACTCCACATGACCCTTAACTTCATCAAGGACAAGGGGGTTTTGACAATTCTTTATGGTCGGTTCTTCATCAAATACCTTCTCAACCTTCTTTATAGATGCGAAGCATTGAGCCAGAACGTTGGTCAGCCATCCCATCATGCGCATGGGCCAGATTAGCATGAAGATGTAATTGCTGAATGCAACCAGGGTGCCGAGCGTCATTTCTTCGCCAATGACGTAATAGCCTCCAAAGGTCACAACCAGAACCAGCACCAGGTTCGACAGAAACTCGATGGGCGGGTTATACTTCGCCATTGCGCCGGCTTGTTCCATGTTAATACTGTAGTTCTCCTCGTTTTGCTTTAAGAACTTCTGTATCTCGTACTTTTCTCTTCCAAATGCTTTTACGACTCTTACGCCTGATATATTCTGTTCGGCCGTAGTATTGAGAACGGCTCTCTGATCGCTGATTTTCCCATAGGTGATGCCTACCTTTTTTTCAAGCTTAAATACCACATACTCTATGACGGGCATTGTAATAAGGCTAATCAGGGTAAGCTTCCAGTTGGTCTTAAAAAGTATGACAGATGCAATAACAAAGTAGACAATCTGCTCTAAAAACAGCATTGCCCCGTAACAGATAGCGTTCATAATATTCTCTGTATCCTCTTTGATGCGCGACATCAATTCGCCTGTATTGTTTTCATCAAAGAAGGAAAATGACTGCTTCTGTATGTGGTCAAACATATCCCTCCTTAGGTTCACAATGACCCTTGAGCTGGATATGTCAAAACCATATTCCTTTATGTATCCGAAAACCGCACGACCCACACAGATAATGACCAGTGCCACTAATGCTGTTCTCAGATAATCCATTTCTCCATTTGTTATTACTCTATCGATAATCTCGCCAACAAAATATGGGTTATACATATCCAGCACAATAGATGCTAGTAGTGCAATCAGCGCTATCGCATAGGTTAGCCACTGCTTTTTTAGTAAAGTTAATAATCGTCTCAAACAAATTCCCCCTAACACGGATGTCTTTCTCTTGCGGGATATCCGCCTAACTCACAAGCACATTTTCCATTTTGATATAAACGCAAAAAGAGGCCCTGGTAAAATTCCGCGGCCTTGTTCTGTATAACAATTAAAGGCCGCAGGCATAACCCGCGACCTCCTCATTTCGATTCATAACAAACCTGTTAGCTGATACCGGTGAGTAAGGCAGGGTTATTGCATAGTGCAAAATTGCCAATTCCATGGAGCATAACTACTGATGCGCTTGTCCTGTTATTCATGCTTACAAACATACTTCCTGCCTCCTATTCTTAGATTTGTGAGCAACTCACAGAGACTATAGTAATCCATAAAATTTTATAAGTCAAGATGTTTTTTACATTTTAATACCAAAAATTGCTTTTACCATATTGACACCGATGCTTCGGCAGTTTTTATTTTGTCCGGAAGGCAGAGTAATAGTGTTGCTACTTACTGGCCAGACCCATCCGGGCTGCATAGGCAATGACCTGCGCTCTGTTATTATAGTGCAGCAGCTCTATGATTCTTCCCATATGGTACTT
>JAAYBT010000248.1 GCA_012730015.1 Clostridiaceae bacterium | reverse complement strand
GAGATTATCCGAGGTATATTGGGTAAAGCCTCCGACGATAAAATCAATATTATTGTGCGGAACAATCGGCTTCCTCGCACCCTGACTGCGGTAATTGCCGGCGCAGGTCTTGGGGTTTCAGGCTGCATCATGCAGGCCATTTTACGTAATCCCCTGGCCTCCTCGTCAACTCTTGGTGTGTCTCAAGGTGCGAGCTTCGGAGCCGCCTTCGCCATAATAGTATTGAACATGGGCTCAAGCAAAAGCCTTGGTGGCGTGGCAATTCCCTTATGCGCCTTTGCAGGAAGCATGGCTGTTGCATTTATTATTCTTGGGCTTACTAAAATCAGTCAGATTACTCCGGAAGGTATTGTACTTGCCGGTGTAGCTATCAGCGCCATGTTTACCGGCGCCACAACGCTAATCCAATATTTCGCCAATGAAATTCAGCTGGCAACGCTTGTCTTCTGGACATTTGGCGACCTCGGCAGCAGCAGCTGGACGAACATTTCACGCATGGGCCTGGTTGTAATACTTATCAGCATCTATTTTGTTTTGCATCGCTGGGACTATAATGCCTTGCTAAGCGGCTCCGAAACAGCCACGAGTCTTGGCATTAATGTGCAGCGCCTTACGATGATTAATATGATCTTGTGCTGCTTTACTGCCTCTACAATTGTTTCCTATGTTGGCTTAATCAGCTTTATCGGCTTGGTAGCACCGCATATCGTGCGGCTCGTCGTGGGCAACAACCACGTCTATCTCATTCCGGGTTCGATTCTTGCAGGTGCTGTGCTTTTGCTGCTGGGAGACCTATTCTCCCGAATTATTATCAGCCCTGTTATTTTGCCTATTGGTGCCATCACCTCCTTCCTCGGTGGCCCTCTATTCCTCTATTTGTTGTTCAAAGGAGGGAAAAAGAATGCTGATAGTTGAGAATTTGCAGTTTAATTATCATAGTGGGCCGGAAATTCTGAAGCAAATCAGCTTTTCCCTTGATGATGGTCAGTTCATGGCTATACTGGGCAATAATGGTGCGGGCAAGAGTACCATGCTCAAGTGCTTAAACCGCATATTACCGGCAAAGCATGGGCGGATATATATGGATGAACAGAATTTGCTTCAAATGCCAAATAGGGAGATTGCAAAGCGCATTGCCTTTGTGGCGCAGACTGTGCCAGATATGCAGATGACTGTTCATGACATCGTCATGCTTGGACGCCGTCCCTATATGCGCTGGGGATTTACAAAAAGTGACCATGACATTGTTCATGAATCAATGGGGCGCCTGGATTTACTGCAGCTGCGCGGGAGATTCCTTAACCAGCTTAGTGGCGGCGAGCGCCAAAAGGTTGTTCTAGCTAGGGCATTAGCCCAGCAGCCCAAGGTCTTGCTGCTGGATGAGCCTACAAGCAGCCTGGACTTACAGAATCAATATCAGGTTCTGGAAATCGTCCGTGACATTTGCCATAATGGTGGTATCAGCGCGATTATGGTCATCCATGATTTGAATCTTGCGCTGCGCTTTTGCGACAGGTTTCTTATGCTGAAGGAGGGGCATGTTTACCGCTATGGTGACCGGGCCATAATCGACCGGCAAAGCATACTGGATATTTACGGCGTCAACGCTGAGATTGTTGCCGTGAAGGGACATAACACTGTTCTGGTTGATTAAGCGATTTGCTTCAGCTTATTGAAGAAGATATATAAAGTTGATGATAGTGTAAAGCAGCTTATGAATAAATATTCAAGGGGGATTTGGAATGAATGAAAAATCTATGATAAACAAAGAAATCTGGGATAAGTGTGTTTCCTTCCACGGACACGAATGCGGGGGCCTTACTATCGGTTACAAGGCCGCTTTATACGCCATAGAGCTATTAAAATTGTCCTCGGGTGATAGCCAGCAATACACCTGTATATCCAGCGATGAACAGCTTGTGTGCATTGCTGAAAATGATGCCTGCGGAGTTGATGCAATTCAGGTAATTCTCGGGTGTAGCATCGGCAAGGGCAATCTGCTTTTCCATATGTGCGGCAAGCAGGCCTTCTCCTTCTTTAATAGGAACACAGGTGAATCCATCCGGCTTGTATTGAAAAGAAAGCCTGAGGGCATGACAAGGGAGCAGTCCTTTGCTTATTACCAGACTCTTGAGCCTCAGGACATGTTTGAAGTAAAGGAAGCAAAAATTAAGCTGCCGGAATTCGCTAGAATTTTTGACTCCTATGTGTGCGATTGTTGCGGTGAAACTACCGGTGCCAACTGGATCCGCCTGCAAAGTGGCAAGCACTATTGTACAGATTGCTATAGCTCCTATTCCCGCTTTGATGTGTAATTAATTTTTATGCAATGAAATTACGCCATGCTTTGTCTTGATTTACCGCCCTAGAGAACAGTTATATGAACATCTTGGTTATCAGCTTTTTCGGTTAGGTTATCTATCTTGTGCTTGGATGGGATTTCCATACTATTCCTTAACCTGCTCGAATTGACCGGTTAGCGTGCCGTATTGCAGTATATGTCCATCCATTGCCTTCATTACCTGAGACTTTCCTGCTTCACTGTCCAGCTCAAGCATGGTATCCAGTACAAAAACCTTGAAAACATATGTATGTGAGCCAAAAGGCGGGAGAGGACCTCTG
>JAAYBT010000247.1 GCA_012730015.1 Clostridiaceae bacterium | reverse complement strand
GATGTGCCGTTGCCTATGAGCTTTGAGCTGGATGCAAACAGCAAGGACACTACCACGGGGACTCTTCTAAACTATATAGATTTGAGATTTGACAAGATAATGAATCTGGACTGGAGAAACTATACCAGTAACTATAATGAAGGAGATTACAGCTACAATATATATTATGATTTATATATGAATTCCAGAACCGATACGGGGTTTTTCCCTATTGGAACAACCCAGGTCCTGACAGATGGTGATGTGGGCTTTACAGGTGCTGACGATAATCAAAGCACATCAATAAGGGCGCGCATATCTACATTTACTGCGCAGAGTACGGATAAGATGGTGGAATGTGGTCTTTTGTTGGATAACTCAAGGACTGCGGAGACAATGTTCGGCACAAACCTGCTGCCGAATACTACCTATTACTTCAAGATCAGGACAAGGCTTGTTATTCAGCACAAGACTGATCCGACAAATAAAACTGTTCTGCAATCCATCGATACAGCTATCCTGCCGGTTACAACCATTTTACTTGATGTGACGCCGCCGGATGACAGCATGAGGAAACCGCTGGCACCGACAGATTTTCAAATTGCTGTGGACGAAGGCCAGAATCAGCTGCTGACCGGCAGCAGTGTTACCTTTACGTGGCTTAGGCAGGAGCAGGACGTTATCTATCAGCTTATAAGAACCGCAGGGAAAACCAATCCCACAGCCGAGCTTTCCGAATATGTTGATGATCCGGAATATCAGAGCTTCCTGCAGGCCTATGATGAGCCCAGTGACGGAGTGGTTAATGATGCAGTTTATCTGGACCCGGCTGATCCTACCACCCACCTGGGTGAGTTCGTCTATGATTCTGCTACGGATATTTGCACCTACAGGGTTAACATGCGAATGTTCTCCAACAAGCTATACTATTTTGCCTTGAAGGCAGTCAAGGTAGATGCTAATAGAGATTTACTTGACCCTTCTTCGGAGAGCGTATGGGTGTCTATCCCGGTAACGACCTCCTTGATTGAGGCTCCTGTTTCGTTGGAGGTTGTATTGGGAGCTGAACTGGGATTTTTCTGGACTGATATTACGCCCGGACTGACTGCGGAGGATTACCAGATCTATGTAAAAGGACCCTCGGATGGAGACTTCAAGCCGATGACACGGTCCCAGTGTACAATCGTGAAGGATAACGACGGCAAGACCTACTACGGCAGAGTAAAGGGGCTTAAGACAAACAGCTATTATGATGTCAGGGTTGTAAAAGGGACAAACACACTGATTTACGAAAAAACTGCAATGCAAACCAGAGATGGATACCATGAGCTTGAGGTTAAGTGGATTGGGAAGCCGCTAGATGATTATTCCAGATATGAAATAGCCATTATGGCTGAGGGAGAGTCGGATTACACGCTACTTTCTTCAGCGGACCTTGCATACTATTCGGATAAGGGAGGCACGGCACAGCCTTACTATATTGAAGAGACAGCACGGACAATCAACTCGGATTCACTCTACTATCATGCAAGAATTCAAAGCGCCAATGTGACTTTGCCCGGGGGACTTGTTACAAAACAACCCCTGCGCGCCAATGTTAAATATTATATTAAGGTGAGGAGTGTAAAGATTGATCCGACAGAGGTTGATTTTATTGCCTATTCAAAATTTGTTGGCCCGGTAAATACAAGAACAGAGTTCAATCAGGAAGATTATGATGAGACCGATCGCAGTGAACAGCAGGAGGCCATATTCCTTGACAAGATGGAGGCACTTGAGAAGGGCTATTATTGGAGGGTTGCCATCGGCAAAAATCAGACGACCTCTATATTGCTGAAGGGTGAAAGAGTGGCCGATGCCATGAGGAACACGTCTGGAGAGGCGTTTACCGTTGATTTGACTGATTTTGCTATTAATTTGGATACTGATGAAATCTATCTGCCTATTGATGTAATCAGGGCGATGAATAGCTCTAATCGAAGCCTTATAATCAGGACAGCCGGGGCGGAGCTGATGCTAAGGCCTGCGACACTGAATGCGTCCTCTAATGAGCAAATAAAGGAGCTATATTCCAGGCATGGGGTAAAGGATCTTTATGTGAAGCTGCTTATCGAGCGGTCCAGGTCTGCTGCGCCGGCATTTGCGTCTAATCATCTTCGCATTTCGGATATTAACGACTTAAGCATACAGGCTCTTGGGCTTTCGCAGACTGATAAGGCTATGGCAGAGCTCTTCCACGACAAGCTATATAACGAGGAGACGGGGCTGGTCAGCCAGAAGCTCAATATGCTGCAAAATGCTTATGTGGGAAGCGGGACAGGAACTCTCGAGGTTATCAATAAATACACACAGAGCCTTATGGATATGATTGAAAAGGAGCTTTCCCTTTATATTGACAGCACACTAAAGTCCTCCAGACTGGCCAATGCGGTCAGGGACATTCAGGAATTCGATGTCCCCATGTCGGCTAACCTTTCCCATAGCGCAGCTGAAGGGTTAAAGGTTCCCTACACTCTCTACGATGGCACAAAAAGCTGGCAGAGGGTTAGTTCTAATGTTGTTGAGACTTCATCGGGCATTCGCTTCGATCTGATAAAAACAGGCAAGTTTGTTATACTGGCGGCGCAAAGCAGCATTGGAAGCATACCTTCCGGGCATTGGGCAGAAAGCCATATTAGAGGCCTTGCCTCAAAGTACGATTTAGGAGAGGTCTTTACCGGGATTCAGACTAGCGTTATGCCTGATAATGTAGCAAGCTGCAGTGAGCTGGTACTCCTCTTTGAGCTGGTCACCGGTAAGACGGCTGAGAATAGCGGACTTAGTATTCGACAGAAAAATGCCAAGCTGGGACTGGATGGATTCATTTACCCTAATAAGCTCGTAAAGAGTGCACAGCGTCAGGATACGGCAGCAGTTTTGCTTAAGCTCCTCTCTGTAAAAAGAGGCGTTTCCATGGACTCTCTAAGGCCCGGCGGAAGGGGTATGATAAGAGATGACAGAAGTATTTCTGATGAGTATTATCAGCCTGTATTGATGATTGTGGATATTAAGGTGATGGAATTAGATGAGCTGGGCAACTTCAATCCAACCAGGCAGATGACACGAGCGGAGCTTATAGCTGCCTTTAGCAAGCTTTTGAAGCTGACAGGCGATTTGTGATTGTGTATAAAGAGAGCATAGAGAAAGGACCATAATATGAGAAGGGATACTATAGGATCCAATAACAAGGGAATAGTGAGCATTACTAAAGGGAGAAAAGCCATCTGCACTATCTTGGCAGTGCTGATGATGGCGCAATATGGCCTCGCGATGCCTGCATTTGCAGCTAATGGTGATCCTCAGCCTGCCCCAGAAAGACTAAGGGTAGAGGCAGTAGGTGATGAGCCGCCTATAGGCTACAATGAGTTTGACAAGCACTATGTGGATCTTAAGAGTGACAAATTGGCTACGCCTGATGGCGTAAGTAGTTATAGAGCCTATTTGAACTACTATTTGCAGGAGGTCAATAAGCCATATAAGCCAAGTAAGCCTGTTGTTTTAGCAGAGAGAAATATTCCTGCCAGCACGGTAAATGACAATGAAATACGTTTAAAGAATCTGAATTCCGGAACGGTATATTATGCATATTCCAGGGCCTATTACACCTACTCGGGGGATATGGTAACCTATACCAGCAACGAATCCAGCCAGTCCAACACTGTGAAGTTTATGACTGATATTGCCATTGATGCCTACTCCTATGGACCCAATCAGATAAAAATCGAGTGGGACGATGTATGGAATTCCGGTAAGAGGATGGATTACAGGCTCTATGTGTCGGAAAACAGGAATTTCTCCAATAGTCCTGCTATTTATATAGGATCTGAGCAGATTAGCCAGAATGGCCCGGTGACAGTCAATGATGCCTCGGGTAAGCTTGAGTACATACATACAGTGCGGGACCCCGGAAGGGTCTATTATATAAAGATAGTTCCCGATACTACTGAGGTTGAATTGAAAAGGTCCGGTGAGAGCCGAACCGTAGTTGTCAGTAGCTACATACTTGCAAAGACCACAAAAATGTCCGTTACTGATGAGGGTGCCATTTGGAAGCTTGAATGGAGTCCTGTTGTCACCGGCCTTGCCGATAGCAGTGTAAAAGTATTGTACCAGATTTACAGGGGTACGGGCTCAGCAGGGAGCATAGAGCAGTACATGGCCTCCGTTGATGATACGACCTTCTTCCTGACACTGCAGCCGGGAGAGGAGGACTATTATTACATAATCAAGGCCATTGTTACCAGCAACGGCCAGGATTTATATCCCGGGATAAGGATTCAATCGCAGCGCATATATGTAAAGGAGTCGGAGGTGCCGTCAACTCCTGCCGTACCGGAGCTGGTGCCTGAGTTTTCTAATGCAGCCCAGACCATTATTTCTTATGAAGAAGAGCTAAGGCCCAATAGTGCCACTATATTGTGGAAGGCTCCTCTGAAAGGTGATGGGGAGGTGGATACAGCTATAAGCTATGACATTTGGCTTATCAATGATCCTAATATGCTTGAGGAGCCTCCGGAAGCAACCAAGATTGCATCCTCCATAAGAATGAATGAGAGCAACTTTGTAATGAGTGGCACAAGGCTCTTAGGCTACAAGTATACTGTTGAAGACCTAGTCCCAAACTCCACATACTATTTCAAGATCGTAGCCAAGAAGGATTTTGTAGAGTTCGTGGATAGTCAGTTGAGCAATGTTACCTTGCAGTCTGATCCGGCAATGAAAATAATTATTACTCCCACATTGGGTCCGATAAATCAGCCCCTGGTGCCTGCTAAGCCACCCTTTGCGCTTAAAAGGGACAGTGAGGGAAAGGATCTTGTTACCACAACATCAGCGATAGTTACGCTTAAGAACAAATGGTATGAACAGCTTATTGATACTGCAGGAGGAGCAAAGAAATGGATATACAGGACTCCGGCTGCTATTGATTCGGCCGGAGCAGCTTTTGATCCGCCAATAACAGCATCGGATGTGGAAATGGAGGAAAGCTGGGTGGATCCGCTTCAGTTCCGAAAGGTGGAATATGACATAGGGGTAACGATAGACTTAGGCTGCATTGAATATACACCGGATTTGGACTACAGCAATCTGGATAATCTTCCGGCTGATAGAATTATCGGTTTCCCTGTGACTCCTAATGATCCAAATGAGGACATTACCGACCCTGATTCCGTATTAGATAACCTGAGGCACAATATTGACATTACGATAAGAGACCTGGAGCCAAATAAGACGTATGTTGTGTGGGTAAGGGCTGCGAGGCGCAGTGTTGACCTTGTTTCAGGGCCTTCTGATCCAATCATCATAACTACCTTGCCGGATCTGCCTGTCACTATCGAGAAGCCGACAGTGCCTGTCTTCAATTACGACCATGCCGCAGATACCTACATTGATCTGGGGTGGAATGTGAACAGCCAGTACGTTTACTATCTGGAATACGGTACGGAGGATAACCGCTCCAGAGCTTCGGGCAATGTTGTTATTACTCCGGACATGCTGGAATTTACAACATATTATAGAGTCGATGGGCTGGAGCCGGATACTGTCTACTATTTCTGGCTGCAGGCGGAAGCGACCAACGCCGCCGGGGATAAAAAGAGGTCCGACTTCACGGACTCCTATATCGTCAAGACTGCCAAGGATATTCCCCCTCCTACCCCGATGGGCTTTGGCGTAAGGGGGACGGCAGGCTCAATAACCAAGAACAGCATTACCTATGAATGGATTGCTGAAGAGGGTATGCAATACATTCTTGAGATTGATGATGGGATCGACTATAGCCAGAGCACAAAATACGAGATTAATAATGCTTCTGAATTTACGGTGGAAAATCTCAGATCCAATTTCAGATATTATGCAAGGCTCTACGCCTTTGACCCCGCCAAGGGGCTTGCATCTGAGCCTACACAGAGTGCAATAGTGAGGACACTGCGCTCCAGCGACGACTATGACTCCAGCGAGGATGTTGAGGATGTAATTAGCGGAGACTATATTATCCGGGATAATGTATCTGTAAACGGAGTGTGGACGGTGCAGATTACAGGAGTTAATGCGGATCGTTTTGTGCAGCACGTCCAAACAGACAAGGTGCTGGACTACAACATAGATTTACGGAAGATGCCTACAGGTACAAAAAAGATCGTTGTGAAGATATCTCAGAGGGTATTTAGGTCTCTGGGCATACTTGGTGAAAACCTTCTCTTGACTACTCAGAGGAATATACTGATAATAAGACCGGGAGTATTAGCAGACAACAGAGGGGTCTACGGGATGACTCAAAGAGAGGCAAACTTCATATTTGAGATTGTTCTCGACAGTACATCAGCGGGCAAAAAGGATAATTTAACATTCAAGACTCCAATTTCAGAGCTTGATATCGGCATTTCCGACGGGATTACAACTCCCATGAAGAGCTTGCAAAAGCCACTGAAGGTAATATATGAATACTCCGAGGCCAGCTGGTACAAGCATGGTACGACCGCAGGCTATGTTCTGCCCAAGGGGGAATCGGAATGGAAAAAGTCCATATCCACAGGCAGCTTTAGCCCTGATGAAAGCATTGGTAGGCTGACCTTTGAAACCTTTATGCCCGGTCGGATGGCAATAGCGGATCTGGGCAAGGACTTCTTTGATGATATTTCCGGCAACTATGCGAGAAATTCAATTTCCAATGTAGCATCCGCTCATAAATTAAAGTCTGTGATAGGTAGGAAATTCGAACCCCTTCGTAATCTTACAATTGGCGAGGGCGTGAAGTTTATGTTAGATATAATGGACATTAATTATGGTAGTGACTATATGTCCCTGGCAGCTAAATCGGGTATCATACAAAACTCAGAAATCAGCAGCTACTCGGCTGAATGTAGCCGAGAAAAGCTTATAGCAATGGCTATGAGGGCTTGTGAGCTCAAGACCTCTCAGAAGGCAAGGCCGACCGGTGATGAGACTGTTGTTTATAAGGATATTGGGCAGGTCAGTCCGACTCTGCTTTCGAAGGTTCGATTTGCAAAGGAAATTGGTGTTATAACAAGCAGATTCTCCGATACTCTGGGACCGAAGGATATCGTAACGCGTGCAGAATCAATGGTCCTAATTGAAAAGCTGCTGCGATACGCAGGCGAAATTTAAGAAAATTCAGCATGTAAGTCATTTTACGATTGCAAAAGCCTTTAGTCAAAAACATGCTAATCATCCAGTAATGGAGATGGATATAGAAAATTTTCATGTATATGCCCCCCGTCATGCGGCAATAATTAATAGAGAGTTTTGCCGCATAGAATTATGGTAAACGAATTTTTGCGGGCAGGGGGGCATAAATGTGAAAAATTTCATTGTCATTATCACAATACTGGTTTTAGCTTTCTCCATTTTTGTTTTATTTATGCAGACAAATATAAAAGAAGCTTCAACGGCTGAGGTTATAAAAAATGCTTTTGAAATAACAGGTGCGGATATTGTAAGCTCCGAGGTCTATATCCATGGAACTGTTGCGGCAGAAAATTTGGCCTATGAGGATGGCTGCGAGAGGCTTTCGACGGACATAATTCTTGGATGCGGAGGCGATGCTGCAAATACTGTGCCCGTTTTTAACAGCATTGATACTGATATTAGCTGCGGTACAGAAACCAATTACATAATTGATGACAATCGAAGGATTCTCATCAGTATACTGCGGGATATGCTCAAAAGCGCACACGAAGCTTATTACCTTACAATAAGCCTTGTCGATGTATCCCCGGAGCCGGCCTTATCCGAATCTATCGCTGGAATCGACCGTGTGCTGGAGAAATACAATGTTGCCCATGAGGCTAACATCTCACTTGTGGGCAGCTTAAATGGGCAAATGGAGGATTGGGAGCTTGAGAACTTGTGCAGCAGAGTTTTTGAGAGTATCAGGGCAGACAGAGTCGAAGGAATAAACGATGACGGGCTAATCAGTGTCTCTGCCTTTTCTCCGGTGATCAAGGATGCGATTAGCGTTGATGGAAAAAGAGTGAATGTGAATCTGGCATCCAGGTATAATTCTTATGAGGGTAAGACCTACATATGGCTTGCAACACCCGTTATTACAACGGAATACTGATTGGGAATTGATGAAAGGAAGGTAAAACATACGCTATACAAATGATAAGATAAAGGGGAGAGTAAACTTGTCTAAACTTATTATATCGGAGGGAAGGCCATTAAAGGGTAGAGTACGCGTAAGCGGGGCGAAGAATTCAATACTTCCGATTATTGCTGCTTCCTTGCTTGCCGATGGCAAGAGTACGATTGATGAAATTCCTTACCTGAACGATGTAAAGATAATGTGTGATTTGGTAAAGTCTCTGGGTGCATCTGTCACATTGTCAGACGAGAAAACCAAGCTGGAGATTTGCTGCAGAGGGCTTTCCAACACAACTGCCCCCTATGAGCTTGTAAACAAAATGAGGGCGTCATTTTTGGTGGCTGGGCCGCTTTTGGCTAAGGCAGGATATGTACAGATATCCCTTCCGGGCGGCTGTGCCATAGGATCTAGGCCTGTGGACTTACATTTAAAGGGATTTATGGCGCTTGGGGCAAGCATTACACAGGGCCATGGTTATATTGAAGCAAGAAGGAGTGGCAGACTTAAGGGCAACAAGGTTTATTTGGACTTTCCCAGTGTTGGAGCGACAGAAAATATAATGATGGCTGCCACTCTGGCCGAAGGTGTGACTATTATTGAGAATGCCGCGATTGAACCGGAAATTGTCGACCTGGCGACCTATCTGACATCGATGGGTGCAGATATTAAGGGCGCCGGTACTGATACTGTAAAGATTTATGGGGTGTCCGATCTAAAGGCTACCAGTCACACGGTAATACCGGATCGCATTGAAGCGGGAACCTATATGGTGGCTGCGGCCATTACCGGCGGGGATGTGGTGGTGGAAAACGTTGTAACCGACCATCTGAAGCCTGTTACTGCAAAGCTTCGTGAGGCGGGAGTAGAAGTGTCCGAGGAATTGAGCTCAATACGTGTAAGGAGAAGAGACTTGTCGGCTGTAGATATCAAGACCCACCCTTACCCGGGATTTCCCACTGACATGCAATCACAGATGACATCCTTGCTAAGTATGGCCTGCGGTACCAGCATGGTGATAGAGACTATTTTTGAGAATCGTTTCATGCATGTAAGCGAATTGAAAAGAATGGGAGCTAATATTAAGGTGGAGGGCAGAAGCGCCATTATTGAAGGCGGGAGCAGGCTGACCGGAGCAAAGGTCAAGGCAACAGATCTAAGGGCGGGAGCGGCCCTTATATTGGCGGGACTCACCGCTGATGGGACAACAGAAATTGAAAACATGGAGCATGTAGACAGGGGCTATATCGGGATCGATGAGAAGCTTAAAAATCTTGGTGCAAATGTTGTAAGAGTAGATGACGATTCGGGGAACTAAAAGCCAGATGAGAGCAGGCAAACCGTCAAAGTATACGATGCAAATCGCATACTTTTTTTTTATGTGAATATATATTATGAAAAAGGAAATCAGATAAATTTTGCGACTATTCCGGAATAGTGCTTCTCAGCCTGAACTTTATAATGGCTGATGACCTGCGATAAAGTAGGTGCTTGGAAATAAAACTGGAATAATTGGCGCTGACTATTTCTATAGTCATTGGGGGGTCATATGAAAAAACTGATTTACTTCGCTGTTGTGATGATTACAATCGTTGTAATGCTGCCTTTGACAATAGTAAAAGGGTGCGGCCCTTCATATGCTCCGAAGCCTCACGAGAAGGAAATAGCAGTTCCTGAACTTGAACAGAAGAAAATCACCGTATACAACCCATCATTAGAGAGAATAGATGAAATGGTTCTGGATGAATACATCAAGGGAGTGCTTGCTGCCGAGATGCCGGCGGACTTTTCATTAGAAGCATTGAAAGCACAGGCAGTTGCGGCAAGAACCTTTGCTTATGGCCGCATGACGGGTGTCTACAAGGCTAAGCAGGATACACATGAGGGGGCGGATATTTGCACTAATTCCGCACACTGCCAGGCATGGATGAGTAAAGAAGCAGCTAAGAAAAAATGGAGCGCGCTTTTTGCAGCCAGGAATTGGGCAAAGATTGAAAGGGCAGTTAAGGAAACGTCAGAAATGATAGTCGTCTATCAGGGAAGCATAGCAAACACATTGTTTCACGCAAGCAGCTGCGGCAAGACTGAAAATGCAGAGGAGGTATGGTCGGGTGTAAGCGTTCCCTATCTTCGAAGTGTGGAAAGCGATGGAGAAGAAGCCTCAAGGGGATACATCACAACTATTTCCCTGGAGATAGAGCAAATGATCGAAAAGCTTTCTGAGACCTTTCCGGAAAACAGCTTCAGTGAAGATATGCTTGAGGGTATTAAGATAATGGACTATACAACCGGCGGAAGAGTGAAAACTATACTAGTCGGTGATGTAACAATGAAGGGTACACAGTTTCGGACACTGTTCGGCCTTCGTTCCAGCTGTTTCACTCTTAGGTTGGAGGATGAGAAGCTGGAAATAACCACAACCGGCCATGGGCACGGGGTCGGAATGAGCCAGTGGGGGGCGGATTCACTGGCGAAGAAGGGCGGTACCTACATTGAGATTCTCAAGCATTATTACACCGGAGTGGACATTGTTTCGATACAGCATTATGAAAACGTAAAATAAGGGACACATTCAAAAAAATTCATCTCATATGTATATTGTTGCCATATGCGGAAACAATATTTTTATGGAGGTGGAATCCGAATATGAAAAAGTCGTTTCCAGAAGATAATGGAACAAAAAAGGGAGTAAGGGAGTTTCTCGAAAAGAAAGGCTTCTATGTTGTCCTGCTATTATGCGTAGTGGTTGTAGCTGCTACAGCTATATTTATTACTGCACGCAACGCAGCCTATAAGCAGCCCGACTACGAAGCAAGAGATCTTACAAATGAACAGGATGACGGGCTGCTCTCGGATGATGCGGGTCAGCTCAATGGCGCCGAACCAGAGGATACTCAGGCATCTGTAGCGGCAAATAAGCCAAATATAGGCGATCCCGCTTCAATGACCGATACTGAGGGAGATAATGCCGCTGTAATTGGAGATGATGCTGCAAAGGAAGCACCGAAAACAGAACCAAAGGAAGAAGATTTACCCCAAAAAAACAAAGAGCCTAAGTCCAAGGAGAAAACCCCTTTGAAGCGGCAAAGCTTCATAATGCCTGTTGAAGGAGAAATAACACTCGAATATGCCATGGACAAGCTGGTTTATTCAAAGACTCTCGAGGATTGGCGGGCACATCCGGGTGTTGATATTGCATCCGACAGAGGCATGCCGGTAAAGGCAGTCGCAGACGGCGTAGTCTGTGAAGTCAGCAATGACCTCTACTACGGAGTTATCGTTGTAATCGATCATGAGGATGGTATTAAGTCCTTATACAGAAATCTTGCCGCAGATGATATGGTGAGTGTCAACCAAAAGATAAAGCAGGGTGAGGTAATCGGAAGCATAGGCAATACAGCAATGGATGAATCATCTGAGCAGCCACATCTTCATTTTGAGGTACTCAAGGACGATATTAATAACGACCCGATGGAATATCTTCCGCAAATCGCAGTGGAATAAATTGTTGGAGAAAACCGAATATTGCTCTGGCGAAAAAGAGGCGAGTGTAATTTAGCTAACATTGCTGGATTACATTCGCCTATTCTTTTTAATTCCCTCATTTAATTCATATAGCCGCCCAAGAAGGCATATATATACTGTAGATGTGCAAGAAGCCGTTGATATGGGTTGACTTCTGAAAGACAAAGGGCTCCCATTGCCTTCATATACAAGCTGTTTTACGCATTCTCCACAGTATGACTTGATGAGGGGGTATACATAATTGAAGGAATATATTGAAGAGAGGGCAATTGAACTGGCCAACTACATTATTGAAAAAAAGACGACAGTCAGAGCAGCAGCTAAGCAATTTGGCATCAGCAAGAGTACCGTACATAAGGATGTCACCGAAAGGCTGATGAAGGTGAATTCTGAGCTTGCTGACAATGTTAGAGTCGTTCTTGAGGAAAACAAGGCAGAGAGGCATATAAGGGGTGGAGAAGCAACAAAAGCCAAATATCAGGGAGTAAACACCAGAGTGATATGAACCATCATAGAAGACAATTAATCAATGCTGTTAATGCCGGGACAGTGTCATACATGTTCCGGTATTTTTCTATTTTGTTTAGCGATATTCTCTCGAAATATCCTGTGCATGTGTGAAATCAGGGCCAACAGCACCTTGTCTCGAAAACTATTGTTGCATAATTGTAATATTATGATAATATTAATTTGTAGTTTAAGAGATTTTCTATATACATTCAAGGTATTTTTACATAATATCGATAAAAATAGACATGAATTACAAAGGGGTGTTACTTTTGGGCTTAGGACAAGATATTGGCATTGACCTTGGAACCGCTTCTGTTCTGGTATATATTAAGGGGAAAGGTGTCGTTTTACGTGAACCTTCAGTGGTGGCAATAGATAAAAATACAAATAGGTTATTGGCTGTAGGAGAAGAAGCACGGCGCATGCTTGGAAGGACGCCGGGAAATATAGTTGCTATAAGACCTCTTAAGGATGGTGTTATATCCGACTATGACATAACTGAAAGAATGTTGAAGTATTTTATCAATAAAATTTGCGGCAATAAGCTCTTCAGACTCTTCAAGCCTAGGATTATGGTCTGTGTACCAAGCGGTGTTACGGAGGTTGAAAGACGCGCGGTTATTGATGCTGCGATACAAGCCGGAGCCAGGAAGACCTATCTGATTGAAGAGCCAATAGCTGCTGCCATAGGTGCGGGAATTGATATTGCAAAGGCCTGTGGCAGCATGGTTGTGGATATAGGTGGAGGAACTACTGATATAGCAGTTATATCTTTGGGCGGTACGGTTGTTTCTTCTTCCATCAAGGTTGCCGGTGATAAGTTTGACGAGGCCATTGTTCGATATATGAGGAAAAAGCATAATATAATGATTGGCGAACGCACATCGGAGGAGCTCAAAATTAATCTGGGTACTGTCTATCCCAGAGTCCAGGAAGTGGCAATGGATGTCAGGGGCAGAAACTTAATATCAGGCCTGCCAAAAACGATTTCTGTGACATCCTCGGAGATGATGGATGCTCTTGAAGAGCCCATGTCAAGCATTATAGAGGCTGTTCATGCTGTGCTTGAGAGGACGCCACCGGAGCTTGCTGCCGACATCAGTGACAGGGGCATAGTGCTGACCGGAGGAGGCAGCCTGGTTTATGGGCTGGACAAGCTGCTGCAGGAGAAGACAGGCATCAATGTCATTATTGCAGATGAGGCGATTTCCTGTGTCGCACTGGGCACCGGGGATGCACTTAATGACATTGAAGCGATTGAACAGAGCGCAATAGCCGAAGGCAAATACAGAGCACGGTAACACATTTTTCGCGAATTTCCCTGAAACCATTAAGTCAATCGGTCTATTTTCCGATAATCTTAGTAGCGCAAATAATGCCTATATGGTTTGAGAGGGAGTTTTTATGACACGTGGCTTGTACACTTCCGGCTGGAGCATGCTGGCGATTGAAAAACGGATGGATATCATTTCAAATAACATGGCTAATGCCAGTACCAACGGATATAAAAAGGATAACCTGGTACTGGAAAGCTTTCCTGATTTTCTGACGAAGATAATAAATGATACGGACACAGCATCGGGGAGACCTTACAACATCGGTACAATGCAGTTGGGTGCAGATGTGGGTGAGGTTTTTACCTATTATTCGCAAGGTCAGCTCAACGATACAAATAATTACCTTGATATGGCTATAAGAGACAGTGATAATGCCTTTTTTACCGTTGCGGCCCTTGACACCGGGGGTAATACAGAGGTCTTTTATACCAGAGACGGCTCTTTTAGCAGAAGCAGCAATAACACATTAGTGACAAAGGATGGGCACGTTGTTTTGGGAGAAAACGGCCCTATTATACTTCAGGGCGGCGAGTTTACGGTCGAGCCTGACGGGACTGTGAGCCAGGGAGAGGAAATATTGGACAGACTATTGATTACGGAATTTGCCGACACATCAGTTCTGAGGAAGCATGGGAATAATCTAATCAGGGCGGAGGCTGGCTCAGAAACGCTTGAATTTTCGGGCACCATTCAACAGGGCACCACTGAATTGTCAAATGTCAATATTGTGAGGGAAATGGTTGATATGATAACAGTCCTGCGCTCCTATGAAGCCAATCAGAAGGTGCTGCAGGCTATAGACAGCACGCTGGAAAAGGCGGTCAATCGGGTAGGAGCTTTATAGTAGCAGGGTTTATAGTAGGGAAACAATCAACACTTATGGATAGGATGAATGAAGGAGGGCCATTAATATGATGAGAGCACTTTGGACAGCAGCATCGGGGATGCAGGCGCAGCAAATGAATGTAGATGTTATAGCAAATAATCTGGCAAATGTAAATACTACGGCTTTTAAAAAGGACCGTATAGAGTTCAAGGATCTTCTCTACGAAACAATGAGAAGAGGCTATGTGATGGAGGATGGCGGAAGGCCGGTTAATTTGCAGGTAGGCCATGGTACGACGGCAGTGGCTACATTGAAGGACTTTGCAACAGGCAACCCTGAGGAGACCGGAAACCCGCTTGATTTCTTTATTGATGGAGATGCCTTCTTCATGGTACAAGGGCCTACGGGAGAAGTGAACTACACAAGGGACGGTAGCTTCAAGCTCAGCATAACTGAAATGGGAAACATGCTTACAACCTCAGAGGGCTATGCTGTTCTGGATGAAATGGAGGCTCCCATCTACATTGATGTAGACCTGTCCCGCCTAATGGTTTCACAAAATGGTGAATTGAGCTACCTTGATGAGGACGGCATATCTGTCCCTACCGGGCAGATAATAGGCCTTTCGTATTTCGAAAACAGAGCAGGACTGGAGAGCATCGGGAGAAATCTTTATCAGGAAACACAGGCTTCGGGCTTTCCGATTATGGCGATGGACTCCGAGCAAGTGAGCCTGATTAATCAGAACTTTATTGAGTCGTCCAACGTCAAAACAGTTGAGGAAATGGTCAAGCTAATTATTGCGCAAAGGGCGTATGAATTGAATTCCAAGGCCATACAGACATCAGATGATATGCTGAACATTGCAAACAACCTGAAAAGATAATAGGATAGGCAGGTAAGAGGATTGAACTATGACAATAGATAAAATTGGCGGCAATATCATAGACAGCTATACAAGTAATGCTGTGAATTCAGCGGCGCAGTCAGCTGATGACAGCTTTGCAAGGCGTTTGGAGGAAGCGGCACAAAATAGTGACGAAAAGGAACTCAAAAAAGTGTGCCAGGAGTTTGAAGCCATTATGCTGAATATGATGTATAAGCAAATGAAGGCAACCATAATCAAATCCGATCTGGTTGAAGAGGATCCCGGCACCGCGATTTTTGAGTCTATGAGGGATGAGGAGCTTATGAATCAAGCCTCGAAGACTGGAAGCCTTGGGCTTGCGGAGTCTCTCTATAAACAGTTGTCCAGACAGTATGCAAAGAAAACCCCGATGACCGCTGCCGAGAGCGCGGATGCGGCCTTGGCAGCCCAAAATGAAGCTGCAAGAACAGCTCCTGCGGATGAGGCAGATTCTGATGCCGGGTTAGAAGCTGATACTATAAATATAGATCCAATAGATGAAATTTAGGAAAGTGAGCCTATTGAGCAATAAGATATTTAATGAAAAAGCAAGAAACGGGATAAGGCTTTTTGTGATTATTCTGCTGCCCCTCATGATTTTGTCTGCAGGGCTTTTTTTATTTATTGCAAAAAACAGGACTGCCCCCCAGGCTCCTGAGGCTATTTTGCCTGTTGAAAGCTCAGAACAGACCAAAACACACCTTTCTGTCGAACCATGGGTCAATCCCGTGAACTACATTCATAGATCAGAAACAATCAATGGGCTGAAGCAGGAGATCAACATACTGGAAATAAATATGGACCTGCCGGGTGTAAAGGTACAGCCTGTCTTATCGTTTGATTTGATATATGGCTTTGAGCTCCTAAGCGAGATGGCTGGCAGAAAAAATGCCTATGCCGCAGTGACTGGAGGCTTTTTCCGTGATTTTGGTCTTCCCTCGGGAATGGTCGTCATCGATGGGGAGCTCATATCCTTATCAACCGGGCAATATCCTGTTTTCATCATAGAGAATGGTAGAGCCCGACTTAGTGAAGTTAACAGTATATTAACTGTCGAGTATACAGGAAAGACCCCTCAGGAGGAAGCGGGCAGGGCTGATCATGCGGCTGCTAGCGCTGGAGCCGCTGATAATGCAAGCGTAGACAAGCCGGTAGCTGTAAGTAGTGCAGCAGGTATTCTGGAAGTTGACAATATCAATTTCCCGGCGAAAGGAAAGCAGACTATAGTCTATACACCGGCCTATGGACGGAGCAATCGGGCTGAGGCAGCAAATATTACCGCAACGGTTGAAAACGGTATAGTGGTAAGAATCGCTGACTATAGCCGCGAAGCGGACATCCCAAGAAACGGAATGCTCATTTCTTTTTTTGATACTAAAAGGTATGCCGGCATAGAACTGCCTATTCGTGTGGGCGATTCGGTTAGCCTTGTTCATGAACCGGATATGACCGGAGATGTAATGGCTTATGAATGCGGTTGCTGGCTTGTCAGGGATGGGGTGTCGGTTGTGAAGGATAAGGATGCCTGGGTCGGAGTTTTGACCAATCGTGATCCCAGAACGGCTGTGGGAATCAAAGAGGATGGAACAGTTCTTCTGATTACCGTGGACGGCAGACAAGCGGGATACAGCGCCGGATTTACCGGTAAGGAGCTTGCGGAGTACCTGATTAATTGCGGTGCAAGGGATGCGGCTATGCTGGATGGGGGAGCTTCGACCCAAATGCTGCTGGAGGGCAAGCTGGTCAGCAGACCTTCTCATAAGGGCGAGGAAAGGCCTTTGGCAGGTGGCATATTGGTACTGCTAGAGAGGGATTAGAAGCAGTAGCACTAAAAGTAGAAGAATAGCTGCTCAAATGCATTCTCAAAATTGAAGTCAAAGTCTGCAATGAGTAGCTCATCGTAGCTTTCGGCTTTGAGGAAGGGGTTGTGTGAGATTTCCTCTTTATCAATCCAGCCCAGCTTATAATAAGCATGCCAGGTGCCCTGGCGGATGACCATCTCCTGAAGGTATGAGAGATGTTGACCCATATTGCACAGGTACAAGCCGCAGCTATAGGGACGGATGGTATAACGGGAACAAAGGTTTTCGTGCAGGAAGCAGCAGGTAGGTAGGGCATTTCCGATCATATCTGATTGCTCATCTTTTCCAGTCTGCGCCTCCGACTTAATCACCTCAGTCTGTCCGCCTTGATTGGACTGTTGAGCCTGCTTGGCAAGTATAATTGGCTCCGCATTGTTATACTCGAACAAAAGCGTAGCTTCAAGTGGGGTAATGCCAGCAGTCTTGCCCATTTCCCGGATTGCCTTGCGGCGGAAGTCTATATCCGGTCTTTCGGGCAGGACAAAAACACTCTGAGTGGCCTGTTCAAAGCTCATATTAAGGCCCTCCAGGAGCCTGGGAATATCAAGACCCAGCACGGGTATATTATCAGTACAACATTCTCCGCAGCCCTTACACTCACTGGTTTTAAGGCCGCAGGTCAGCCTGAAGGATTCCAGCTGCGCAGCTAACTCGGTCAGTGTAGCATCCGGATCATAAGATTTCAGTTCTATTTCTTCATTCTCAGCAATAAATTCAATCATACATTCATAATAGCAGATTGGGACTTGCCGGGCAATCATGAACAGGACAATGTTATATGCACCGGCAGTGCTGTTTATGAAGACTGGGTTTCCTGCTTCAAGGATCCGCTACTTAGCAGCTTTTATTATAGGGGGGCTGTCAAGCCCGTGAGACAGGACTACTTACCTTAAACTGCTATATTGTGTAAGGGTTGTACTACTGTATGTGCTTGGGAACACAGTCGGAATAAACAGCACTGCCGGTACTTAAGCAGCCTGTGCAACCTATGGAACAAATTTTCCACTGACGAGTCTAACTATATTGTAGTGCCTCGAGGGCGAAAAATAATATCAAAAAGGAAGGATTATTATGAAGAGAAAAAACATGTTGATTCTAGCACTTATGCTAATTTTTACACTTACGATACCTGCTCAAGGTTCTGCAGCTAGTATGGACGAGGAGCTTCAAAGCGCAATCAAGATTGCCAAGTCGAAGTTTGCGATACCGGGTGATTATAAGTTTACCTCGAGTATAAGTACATTAGGTACAAAGAAGGTATATTATCTGAACTGGTCTAGCCCCGATACGACAAGCTCCACACATATAAATGTATCTGTTGATGAGAAGGGGATGATACTCAATTACAACAAATATACACCATACGACTATAAGCAGATAAAGAAGCTCCCAACTCTAAGCAGGCAAGAGGCAAAGGCTAAGGCAGATGCATACATTCAGCAAATAGCACCGGGTCTGCTCAAGGAGCTGGAATACATAGAGTCTAACTACAGCAGCATTCAGGAAACCAGCTACTACTTACGTTACTACAGGGTGGCCAATGGCATACCGTTTTATAATGACGGCGTATACATTTCTGTTAATCGTGATACGGGCGACTTACAGGATTATTCCCGCAACTGGACGGATGGTCTGGAATTTCCCTCTGCTACCAAACCTATAACTAAAAAAGAGGCAGAGGCTGCCTATGTGAAAGGCCTTGGACTCAGACTGATTTACAGATCTACTGAGACGGATGGCACGCTAAAGGCATTCCCGGTCTATGTGCCAATTTATGACAACAGCAATTATGCAATTGACGCAATAACAGGAGAGGTGCGCCGCTTGTCCAACAATTACTATGGTGGCTTTGCTGAAGATCAGGGTCTTAATATGAGAGAAAAAGCTGCTGTAACCATGGCGGCAGGTGAGGTCCAGCTGAGTCCTCAGGAGCTGGAGGCTGTTGCTGAGGCTGGCAAGCTGATTTCGAAGGAGGAGGCTGAAAAGGTCGCACGTGCTGCGAAATTCCTTGACATTTCCGACGAATTTACAGTGGATTATTTCTACCTAGGCAATAATTGGCCTGATAAGAACGATTATTCATGGCAGCTTGAGTTTAAAAAGCCAGCCGACGAAGAGACCGGGTATGTTGCCTACATAAGCGCTACGATTAATGCAAAGACCAGCGAGATTATCGGATTTTATAGAAGTGAACAAAATAACGAAGTTTTGAAACCAAAGAATGATATTGAAGCTGCAAAGGCTCAAGTAGATGCCTTCTTGAAGGAGTATTACCCTGAGTATTTTAAAAAGCTTGAATACAATGAGCTCAGCAGTGAGAACAGGGTATATGACAATGATAAACGTTTCTATTTTAGCTATTCCAGATTGGTAGATGAAGTACCCTTCCCTGATAACGGCGTCAGCATTACTTATGACAATCTTACCGGAAGGATTACATCCTTTAACCTCAATTGGTACAGCAGCATAAGCTTCCCTACGGTTGAGAATGCAATTGGCTTGGAAGCTGCAGCGGATAGCCTCTTTAAGAATGCAGGACTGAGGCTTGAATATAAGCTTGAGTCTGTGGAAAATGAACAGAGGGCTTATGCTGACGACCAGGCGGAAAAGGCAAAGGCAGTCCTTGTTTATTCCCTGGACGGTAATAAGCCGCTATATATCGATGCAAATAGCGGCGTCCTGATCGATTATGACGGTGTTGAATACAAAGAGCCGGAAAAGGTTGATTACACCGACATTAAGGGGCATTTTGCAGAAAAACAAATCATGGTGCTTGCTGATAACGGTATATACCTTGAGGGCAAGGAGTTCAAGCCTAATGCTTCAATTACCCAGCTAGACTTCATGGTACTGCTTTCAAAGACATTGAATTACTATGGATCTGACATTACTCCCAAGAGCACTCAGAAAGAGGTAGATGATTTATATGCATTTCTTCTGAGGGAAGGCATTGTGAGGGATGGAGAAAAGCAGCCAACTCAGACGGTTACGAGAGAGGAAGCAGTCAAATACATCATCCGTGCTCTGAAGTATGATAAGGTTGCTGATATAAGCTCTATATTTAACATACAGTTCAAGGATAAGGCAGAAATAAGCCCCGAACTTACAGGATATGTAGCTATTGCTTCGGGACTTGGTATAGTAAAGGGCGACGGCATAAACTTTATGCCTGCAAGGATGATCACCAGAGGTGAAACCGCTGTAATGATATACAACTATCTGCAGTCATAGAAGGCTTGGAATAATGATGTAAACATACTAGCAGTGTAGTATAAAGTGTTATTAATTGTTCCAGTGGATGACCGTAAAAAGTCATTCACTGGAATTATTTTATGCATAATAGGAAATGGGTTGCAGTAATCTGCAACCCATTTCCGACATTGTTTATTGGAGTATATAGTGTCCTTTAGTCCTGATTCCCCCGATGCCTTTACTGCCTGATTGCGTCAGACGGGCAATTTGCTCCGGCGTTACCATCCTTCTCGAGTCGGTCAGTGCAATCCTGTCGCCAACCTTAGCAGGATCCAGTGCATGGATTAGTATTCTGCCCGGAGAGCTTGCAAAGTTAGCGCCGGCCTTCATTATACCTTCGAAGTAAGACTGGCAGGCGCCTGAAAAGATACATAGCTTTTCGAAACTGGGTTCGAACTTTCTTGCTATTTGTGCTGTCTGCACAAAGTATCGTGAGTTTCGGTAGCTTTCCAATGAATCCATTTTTACGGCGTTTTTTTTCAAACCGTCATGCCCTGTAGCAATCAGAATATCGGCCTTTGTACTGGCGAGAAGCCCTCGGACCATGTTGGGCTGTTCGCTTTCGGGAATTACATACCCGTAGGCTCTTATTTTTGCATCCTTGTAGTAGGACTGGCACATTTCAAGGAAATCAGAGCTGGAGTCTATATGGAGAATCTTGCCCGATTTGCCTCGTACCTTCTGAAACAGCTGCAAAGAGGGAAATCCGCGGGACATATGGTGAATACCCTCTGCGGAAAGCCTATTCCTAAGCTCATTTCGAACATCATCAGAGTTTTTCCATTCCAGATCGTTTTCGTCTGAGTCGGCCATAATCCTGTAGAGCATGCCTTTAAGTATATATGTTTTCTTGCCGTTGCTTCTGGTAGATATATCTGTTATCGTGAAATAAATATCACCGCCATAGGATTTTCTTGTGACAACGTCCCCTATACGCAAAGAACTCATATAATCACCCTTCACTTCACATAATTGCTATTACATAATATGAATGGGCTTATATGTTGGGAACAAAGGGGGGTAGAAAAAAATGGGGATTAAGGAGAGAAAAAATTGGAACAAAAAGGCGGATAATCGTCTATAATTATCCGCCTGCGACATTCGTTTTTACTTACATAAAGCTATCTGTTTTCCCTGCAAGGCCTGCCTCTTCGTGCGCATTCCATAATCCGCTGCGCGACCTGGGCCGGTGAAAGAGAGGTTGCATCAATTATCAGGTCATAGTTTTCAGGATTAGAGCAGTCAACACCGTATTTTGTAATGTATCTGAGATTTTCGCTTTTCTTTCTGGCTATTAATGCTGCCTTAGCTTCATCAATACCGGCGTATTCTTCCACGCAGCCTCTTTTGTCATTCATAATTCTGCGCGCCGCCTCGTCCAGATCCACACTTAAGTATACCTTAAATGTATCAGGGACAAAGTGCCATGCCATTCTGGAGTCCAGCACCATATCCTCATCACGCTTTCCAATTACGGTCAACTCGGTATCAATTTCCTCATCGATTTCAGGGTGGGTTTCCATGTATTTATTAAAGGCCAGTATATCCATATTATACTTTTCGGCCAAAGATCGCTGTATCTGTCCGATGGAATAGGACTTTAGCCCGAAATTCTCTTTCAAATAGCGGCAAACAGTTGATTTTCCGCTTCCTAGATCCCCTGTGATTGAAATTTTTGTCCTTGTGCAATCATTCTTCATTATAGACGCTCCTTAGATATGTGAACTGTATGTGCATTTTATTGCTTATTTGGCAAAAGCCTTTCAATGTGATTATAACAAATAAAAAGCCAATTATTCCACAAAATCGAACAAACTTTTATTTCATAAGAAAAGACAGCGTTGCCGCTGTCCTTCTAAGGGGGTAATTTGAGGTTGTCAGTTAAGGCTTTTGCGATAACCATAATGCAATTTTGCTAACTGAACTTAAAAATACTGCATCGCAAAATGCTCCCGTTTGATTTAATGCCTTACACTAGCTTAAAGACCTTGTAGAACACCGGCTTCAGTGGTACTTCGAATATGCTTTCGCTTTCCTTACGGAGCAGCGGCGTCAGCTCCTGGCCACTTCTTACGTCTATCAGCTTCTTTGCGCCGCCTGCTACGTGTAGCTTGATTATCGTATCATTATCAAGGAAGGACTCAACTATGAAGGTTTCATTATCATACATAAAAATGCCAACGTTATCGACACCTTCTATATAGACGCCGAGGCTGCTCATCAAGTATTGCCTGATAGTAGTCAGCGCCTCTACCGGGTATTTATAAAAGTCCGCGTAGTCATCGGGAATAGTCAGGGTATAGACTGTTCCGTTTGCATAGTGGTTCCTAAGCAGAAGGGCGAAATTGTTATCATCCTTACGAGCCGCAATCAGACAGTCCGCACCGTTGTTAGAGTAGCTTACTACCGGGAATAGTACATCGTTTCTGCCATAATAATCACCGAAGAAGACAGATCCCATACCACTTATCATATAATCTCTTGAAACTGCCTTCTTATCTGTATAGCGTGCCGATGTAAACTCTTCAATTCCCTTACCCTGCATAGCTTCCAAAAAGCCTGAGGTGATGCAAACATCCGCGCCTTTTATAAGGTGCGCCTTCATTTTCTCCAGCACCCGCTCATCCCTTGCGCTATTGGCAGTAAGCATAATCAGTGAGTCTGTTTCGGGGAAGGAGGGCTGTGGCTCAAAAGCAAGGCCGGCCATTCCAAGATAATCATATAGATGATCCTCGCCATGAGCATGGTGTGGCTCATACACGGGGATGCCAACCGGGTTGCCCGTCTCGCCGAGAACCTCATCCAGTTTTTCAAGCTCAAATCCAAGGGGAGGAACAAAAATTGTATCTACTATCCAGCTATAGCAGAATAGCATCAACTCCCGACCCTTGGCAAAATAAGTAAGATAAGCCTGTTCCAGATAGTAAGCAAGATTTCTTATCCCCTGACCTGGATCAATCCAGCCGCCGCCGTTCTTGCCCGGCTTGACATTTTCCATCCACCGCATCAGCGAGTAGCTGCCGTAACGGGGCAGGTGCTGTATAGAGTGGTTTGTATCCCTTGTCTCTGTGCCGGTATAAATCTCGTCGAAGAGCAGAGGCTCTATTTCGGTGTTGTAGCCTGTTTCCTGATAGGCTTCTATCCAGTTGGGATATTTGATTATGACATTACACTTCGGATTAACCTTCTTTGCGGGATCTATCACGAGAGATTTTGAAACCTCCGCCATCAAATCAAGCCTGAATTGCTCCCAGCTTCTGTCTCCCTTTTCCTTTATGCAGGATTCGCAGGTGCAGGTTGTAAAATAGAAATCATCCAAAATGAACTCATCAAATATGGAAGCGGTGAATTCAGAGATTTCCTTGAGCTTTTGACGTGAGGCCTGATCTGTGAAGCAAAAGGTGGTCCATGCCTTCTTGACACCCTTTTGTGGAGATGGCAAGGCTTTAGCATTTTCTCCCATCACAGTACCCCCGCAGCCAAATATGCCAGTTTCATCAATGAGAGGTTTGTTTTCTTGCGATTTAAAAAGTGTTGATGTGATGCCTCCCGAGACCTTTATCCCCTTGTTCTCGAAAAAGCCCTTCACCGAGCGTAATAGATCGGCAGACATATCCATGTCATCACGGTGCGTCTCAAGATATACCTTTGAAATGTTTAAATGCTTCTCCAAGAGGCTGAATTCCTTCTCAAATGCCTCCAATGTTGTGATGCTTGCAAGACATCGAGTAGAAAAATAAACAGCAATGTCGAAATTTTTATATGTAGCCATTCTTGCATCCTCCATTATGTTATAGTTGTGCCTTGGACTACTTATATTATACTTCAATACATGATAATGGGATTGTCAGGTATTGCGGAAGTCTTCTCGAAAATTGCCATTTTAGATGATTATTATTTTTCCTTTATATCAGCATGGTAAAACGGCGATGCGCAATTATATCACGAATTCTTCGAATTCATGATATAATAAACCCATACAAAAAAACGTATGCACTATTTGGTTAGGGGAGGTAATTTTATGGATTGTTATAACATCATGATACTCTTAGTTAACAACAGAGTAAAGAACGCCGCAAAGCTACAAGAAGCACTTACTGAGTCGGGATGCATGATTAAAATGAGGTTGGGCCTACATGATGCAGTTGCAGCAGCTGATGTTTGCTCGAATGAGGGGCTTATCATATTGCAGCTGGTTGGCTCTGATGAAGATGTTAGTGCCTTGGAGAAAAAGTTGAATTCTGTCGAGGGTGTTAAGGCCAGGAACAATAAGATTTGCTCGGAGTGGTGACACTCCTGGATCAAATTGTATTGACCGGTGGGCATGTCAATGCTATAATCAGTCTGAAATGAATAGCTTGTGTATTTGCATATAATGTGCTGGCATATGAGAATGCCAAGGGAACACGGATGAGATTTCCGGACTATCCCAGTAACCGTGAAGCTGATGAAATGGCACGAAAGTCACTGTTTTTGACGGGAAGACGCCATAGTAGGATGAAGCTAAGTCGGGAGACCTGTTTACACATTTACACTCCTGGGGTTGAGATTTAGCAAGCTTGTCGATTTTTGCTTTCTTAGTTGCCCCTCAATCTTGGGGAGCAACTTTTTTTATGCTCCTTCTCAAACTATTCATTCAACATTTTGAAAGGGGTATGAATTTATGAACCATCTGAAAAAAACTAACCACCAAGCAAGCCGTGAAAGCTTCAGAGACAGTATTCTAAGCCCTAAACGGCCTTCTGCAATATTGGCCCTTGTGCTGATGCTGTTTATGCTTACAGTTATCGTCGGAGGATGCACGCAATCCGGGGATGAAGCGAGACAACAAATAATCGTAGAATCTTTAGATGAGGCAGCTGGACAAGCAGAAGCAGGAACACAAGGACAAGCCGGTGGAGGCAAAGCAGCAGGCATGGCTGACAGGGCCGCTGATAATAATGACTCCTCTGAAGCAGTGCGGGAGCCTGCCACGACCATTGAGCTTACGGATATGATGGGACGGGAAATTAAGCTTGATGCACCCGCTGAGAGAATAGTCGTGCTTGCCGCATCTGACTGTGAGATCCTCTACGCCATTGGGGCAGGAGAGACCCTAGTTGGCCGTGGGGAGTATTGCGATTATCCTGAGGAAATTTTCAATGTACCGAGTGTTCAATCCGGATCAGAAACAAATATTGAGCAAATCATAGCGCTTCAGCCGCAGGTTGTTGTAATGAGCATAATGTCACAGACAAAGGAGCAGGTCGCTGCTCTTGAGAGTGCAGGTATTAAGGTTGTTGCCATGAATGCACAGGATATCGAAAGCGTTTATACTGCCATTGAGCTTCTTGGCAAGGTAGTCGGCAGGAGTGCCGAAGCATCGATATTAATCAACGATATGAAGACCGCCTTTACCGATATTTCTACGAAGGCTGTTAATGCAAGTGCTTCCGCTAGCGAGACCGAGACGATTTATTTCGAGGTCTCACCACTTGAGTACGGTATTTGGACAGCGGGAAGCGACACCTTCATGAACGAGCTTGCAGCTATGCTGGGGATGAAAAATGCCTTTGAAGATATCCAGGGATGGGGTGAAATTTCTCAAGAGCAGGTCATTGAGCGAGATCCCGACCATATTGTGACCATCGCCATGTATTTCGGAGAAGGCAAGACGCCTGTCGAGGAGATAATGGGGCGTGAGGGATGGCAGGGCATCAAGGCGATTAAGAATAAAATGGTCTTGAATGTGGACTCCAATGAGATTTCACGGCCCGGGCCACGCCTGACCAAAGCGCTTTCTGCCATCTATGAGTTTATTTATGAGGAGAACTGATGAAAGAGAAATCGGAAGGGTTCAAGCCATTTTACTACCTTCTATTCACTGCAATTACTCTAGCTGTAATGGTGCTGAGCATATGTGCCGGTAGCGTTAACATACCGTTAAAGGACACGCTTACAGCGGTGGTGAATGCAATATTGAACCTTCCCATAGAGGAGGGGGCACAGTCCATCATTGCATTCGTGCGACTACCGCGAGTATTATGCGTAGCACTCGTTGGCGCAGCGCTTTCACTGTGTGGCGGAGCAATGCAGGGGCTTTTGCGCAATCCCCTTGCGGACGGGTCTACATTGGGCGTTTCCTCCGGTGCATCACTTGGAGCTGTCATCGCCATTGCATTCGGACTATACATACCAAGGCTGGAAGCCCTTGGTACAATGGGAATGGCGATGCTGTTTGCCTTTTTATCCCTTGTGATAATTCTTTCCATTACATATAGGCTTGACTACTCTCTTTCCACAAACACGATTATATTGATAGGTGTAATTTTTAATATGTTTGCCAACAGCATCATTAGCCTGGTTGTTGCGTTTGCAGGGGAGAGGATTAAATCCATAATGTTCTGGACAATGGGCTCTCTCTCTGGCAGCAGCTACAGTAATGCGCTAACGCTGCTGATTGCACTGCTTGTTTTCGGCGCAGCTATCCTTTGTTGCTCGCGGGAGCTTAATGCCTTTGCCATAGGAGAGGATAATGCACGACATATTGGGGTAAATGTAAAAAGGATTAAGATGATAGTACTAATATCTGTATCAGCACTTATTGGCGTCTGTGTCTCAATAGGAGGAACGATTGGCTTTGTAGGGCTTGTAATACCACATATGACACGCATGGTGACAGGGCCTAATCATAAGAGGCTTTTGCCTGCCTCAATATTTACCGGCGCAGCCTTTTTAATGCTTGCCGACCTTATCGGGCGTGTACTGCTAAAGCCTCTTGAGCTTCCAATAGGTGTTGTGACTTCATTTATTGGCTCCATCGCCTTCATTTATATTTTTTATTCTTCGAGAAAGGCCAGATGATTTATGCTTGAAGTAGAGAACCTCACCGTCAATATTAATAGTATTACGATTGTAGATGATGTCAGCTTCTCATTGGAGCAAAGGCAGTGGCTGATGATTGTGGGGCCTAATGGCGCAGGAAAATCGACAATCGTTAACGCTATTTCCCAGGGCATTCCCTACAGTGGAAGCGTCAGCTATTGCGGCAGTGACGTTGCAAGGCTTAAGCCATCCAGGCTTGCCAAAAGCATCGGTGTGCTTACACAGAAGCATCATGTGGGCTATTCCTTCACTGTTGAGGAGGTCGTGAAGCTGGGACGCTATGCCTACTCTTCCGGTATCTTTTCCACAACGGACGACGAGGACATAGAGAAGATCAATAAGGCGATTGAAATAACCGGGCTTGAGCCATTCCGGAAGCAGTCGGTATTAACACTTTCGGGTGGTGAGCTGCAAAGGACTTTTCTTGCGCAAATCTTCGCGCAGGATCCCAAGCTTCTTATACTTGATGAACCGACTAATCATCTTGACCTCGTCTATCAGAAGCAGATGTTTGAGCTTATCCGCGAATGGGTAAAAAATACAAACCGCGCTGTGATTTCTGTTGTGCATGATCTCAGTCTTGCCAAGGCCTATGGAACTGATGCGCTGCTGCTGAACAAGGGCAAGGTTATATCATTCGGCAGCATTTCAGAGGTATTGACCGAGGAGCACCTGAGATTAGTATATTCAATGGATGTGTACAGCTGGATGCAGGATATGTTTTCCCAGTGGATGAACAAGTGAGATGGAGGGGTTTTAATGAGAAGCTTAGCGATGAAATTGGCAGACAGCACTGTTGATATTTCCGCAATTGTACTTGGAACTGATTATTTTGGGACACGGGTGCCTGAAAAGGATGTTTTCAGTCTACTGGATATTTATATGGATGCGGGTGGTAATTGCCTAGATACAGCCAGAATTTACACAGCTCATATTCCCGGAGGCTATGGAGCCAGTGAAAGAACCCTTGGCAGCTGGTTGAAGGCGAGGAATAACCGCAGTAAGGTCATTATTTCCACAAAGGGTGGGCATCCTGATCCGGAGCGAATGCTAATCGGAAGACTATCCAGAAAAGAGATTGAGAAGGATTTGGATGAAAGCCTGAGAGCTCTTGGCGTAGATTATGTTGATATCTATTGGCTGCACCGCGATGATGAATCTCGTCCGGTAGAAGATATAATGGAAACCCTGTCAATACTAACGGCCAGTGGAAAGATAAGAGCTATAGGCTGCTCCAACTGGAAATCAGCACGGATTGAAGAGGCAAACAAGCTTGCGCTCGAAGCCGGCTACCCCTCCTTTATTGCAAGTCAGATACAGTGGAGCCTGGCGGAGTCGACCCCGGAGGGCTGGGGAGACCCTACCCTTGTGTGTATGAATGAGTTCGAATATGGTTGGTATGAAAAGAACCACTTCCCGGTTTTTGCCTACTCTGCGCAGTCCAAAGGATTTTTCTCCCGTGCGGCTTCAATGGGGCTGGAATACATTAATCAAAAGGCATTGTCAAGATTCAGCACTCCTGTGAATATTGAACGGCTTGAGCGGGTCAAGCAATATGCCGGACAGAATAACCTTACCGTATCTGCGGTAACACTTGGCTACATTACATGTAACCGGGTCCCTGGGGTTGCCATAGTAGGCCCTAAGAACGAGGAGCAGTTGAGGGATACATTGACAGCGGCGGACGTGGATATACCGCAAGCTGATGCGGACTGGCTGTATGGAGGCTGATGCATTAAATCCTGTTAAGATTGGGTCATAGGTAAAAGCGGACGTCGGTGCTCATATTCGCAATTAATGTGTTCTTTTATCTCGAAAAAGGCCATATTTATGGTAGTATGGCAATAAAACAAGCCATTTTCAAGAGTAAATCCACACAAAGGTTGAAAATATGTGCACCGCCCTATAGTTTTGGACTAAGCAAATATTGCCCTGTTATTTTCTCAGCACAAATCCGAGCAGTGGTCTACAATAAGTGCTAGCAAGAAATGATCTACAACCGCATTGACAGTTATTCCTTGGAGTGATAGCCTAAATATAGAAATAGAAATCGACTCATGTTAAGCGGGAGGGGCACTATGGGTTGGAAATCAAAAATGTTGATTCTCATCTATGCTATTGTGGTTCTTTTTTCCTTGAGTTCATGTGAATCTGCAACACAGCAAAACGGGGGATCGGGTCGGGAAGCTATCTTTGCTTCAAGTGCTCAGGAAGCGCGTAATTTTGCATCCGCGGGCAATCCGAATATTCCATCATACATAAACGAGACCCTGACATTCCTGGCTGACCGCCTGGAGGGGAAATTGCATCAATCTCTCAGCTCTGATGAATCAAAAATACTTGCAGTTGGTTTTATTAAAGATATTCTGGAGGCCGGAGATTCAAGTCAGGATGGATATCAAGTG
>JAAYBT010000246.1 GCA_012730015.1 Clostridiaceae bacterium | reverse complement strand
CAGAGGTTCTAATTGGTGAGCCATCCGCGATTCGAACGCGGGACACCTTGATTAAAAGTCAAGTGCTCTGCCGACTGAGCTAATGGCCCAAAAATGGAAAGCTCCGGGACATCAAATCCCATCGCTTTCAGTCAGATTTCACTTTAGTGAAATGACTTATATGGCTGGGATGGCTGGACTCGAACCAGCGGAATGCAGGAGTCAAAGTCCTGTGCCTTACCGACTTGGCTACATCCCAACATTTTTTTTGCGCAAAGTCAATTATAAAGGGCATCAGGCATTTTGTCAAGGCATGCGAATCCGAAAAGTGCACACACGAATTCGAAAAATCGTAAACGCAAACTCAAAAAAGCGCATTATACAAAAACACAAACCCCACAAGAAACCGATGCCCTATTTCCCTCACTCTAATTCAAAAGAAGCAAAGCTCGCGCTTCCGGGGCCTGTATATGTAAAATACAAGCTCTGTGCGCCATCAGGAATATTGATGTTGGCAGAGTATTCCTTCCATATATTTGAAAATTCAATCTGAATTTTTCCTAATACAGGGCCATCCCAGGAGGTCCTCACTTCGAAGCAGCCATTTGCATATCCACGCGTCTTGATCTTTACCTTCCGAATGCCCTTACAATCAAAGTATTTGAACCCTGCTGTGGCCGAGTCCTTCATGTTAGCTATATAGCCAACTTCTTCGTCGCCATCTCTTCCATCCTGTGTGATCTTCGGAAATTGATTGTTCATCCATGATGCAGTCCAGTCCGTGTACATGGACTCCTCGCTGCAAAACAGATTACAAGCCAGATAGGTGGGGTATTCCCCCTTCCCTACAAGCGGCCCACCATTAAGTCCACACGATGTCATCTCTGCCTGCTGTATTGAGCCATCCTCCAGAAAGTTTATTGGCTCAGCGCATGCCTGACGGCTAAAATTAGTTCCATTAGTGTGCCTGTGGTAGAAAATATACCAGTTTCCATTGATCTCAATAATGCTGCCATGGTTATTGGCACCATAGAACATAGGCTTTTGAGCAGGCTTGTATGTATCGATATGAAGATCACTGTTACTTACAATCACACCACCATATACAAAGTCCTTCGTTGGGCTCTTACTGGTCGCATAGCACAGCTCGTGGAATACGATGGAGGAATATACAAAATAGTAGGTATCTCCCCTTTTCCGTATTGAGGGAGCCTCGAAAAACTCATGCCCCTCAAATCCGCTTCCCTTACTGTAGGGCTCGCTTGGGGCAACGAATACCGGTTCCTCTAAAATCGTAAGCATATCCTTGTCCAGGACTGTCACCATGGCGCCCTTTCTTGATTTGTCTCCTTTTGCGCAAAAGCCGGTGTACAAATAGGTTTTTTCTCCTTCAGTCAGCACCCCCGGATCGAATTGAGGCTGATCTCCAGCCCTTTCTCCTAGACGTATACCATCCTGATAATGTACGTGGCCATAAAATTTGTACTCGCCTGCCGGGGAATCGCACACAGCAACGGATACAATCGAGAGGTGATCAAGAACATAGAATAAATAATAACGTCCATCAGGTCCGACAGTAACATCCGGTGCATAAAGGCACATGCTGCCGTCCTGATTCAGGGGATCATCAGTCTTCTTGTAAATAACACCCTCGTAACGCCAATCCGCGAGGTTTTCCACCGGTGCCGACCAGCATACATAATCGTTCAGGCAGTACACATAACCGTTAAAACGGTCATGGGAGCCGTAAATATAGACCCTTCCATCAAAGACATATGGCTCTGCATCGGGTATGTACTCCCAGGATGGTAGATAAGGATTTAAGCCCTGCTTGCTTGTATTACTTGATGCTATCATTTCAAGTCCTCCTTTGCTTACTATATAACCAGCAAAATGCCTTCATTCACAATTATATAATCTTTCATCAGACCTTTCTATGTGTAATTGTCAACAAATTTTAATGATATCTTTCTATACCGGCAGCTGGTAATAAAAAAGCGGGGGCAGTTTTATCTACCTTCCGCTTTTATGGGGTGAACTATGGGATTCGAACCCACGACCTCCAGGGCCACAACCTGGCGCTCTAACCAACTGAGCTAAGCCCACCGCAACTGTGGCGATATTCAGAGACATATGCTATTTTAAGACACGGCAGGGCTTTTGTCAAGTAGGGTTTT
>JAAYBT010000033.1 GCA_012730015.1 Clostridiaceae bacterium | reverse complement strand
TGACAAGCTCGGTGACTTCAAAAACCAATTATCTAATTAATAATGATAATATGTCCTCGTCCTCTAAAAACAAGAAAGCAAAGGAACTAGGCATCAGCATAATTACCGAGGCTCAGTTCCTTGAATTATAACGAGTAGTTATTGTGTATAATAATTAAAATCACCGAGAGTGAACCAAGTTCTGCAAGGAGCCGCTCGGAATAGCATATTCCTTTCGGCACTTAAACTCTTGTTGTTTTCCATCATTCCAGTTATTTAGTGGACGATAATATCCGGTGATGCGGCTGTATATCTCGGTATTTTTACTGCAAATTGGGCAGACTGCTTGTTCTCCCGGCAGATAACCATGCTCCTTGCATATGGAATATGTTGGGCTTATGGTATAGTATGGAAGCTTGTAAGAATCTGCTATTGTTTTTACCAGTCTTGCTGTAGACTTCCAATTAGGCATTTTCTCCCCAAGGAACACATGAAATACCGTTCCGCTGGTATATAGAGTTTGCAGTTCATCTTGAATATCCAATGCTTGGAATATATCTTCAGTATATCCAACCGGCAGATGAGTGCTGTTAGTGTAGTAGGGTGTCTCTCCAGTATTTCCTGCTGTAATAATATCAGGGTACTGCTTAATGTCATGCTTCGCCAGACGATAAGCTGTCGACTCGGCCGGAGTTGCTTCCAAATTGTATAAATCGCCATACTGCTCCTGGTAATCAGATATGCGTTCTCGCATATGATTCAGAACATCCTTCGCAAACTGCTGGGTACGCGGAGCGACAAGGTCGGATTTAAGCCATGGCGCATTCAACCCCGCCTCATTCATACCAATCAAACCAATTGTAGAAAAATGATTTCGGAAGGTACCCAGATAGCGTTTTGAGTAAGGATACAGACCGGCATCCATTAATTTGGTGATTACATTACGTTTTGTCTTCAGAGATCTGGCTGCTATATCCATTAAATAATCCAAGCGGTGGTAGAATTCATCCTCTGTTGCCGACAAATAGGCAATACGAGGCAAGTTTATCGTGACTACTCCCACAGAACCGGTGCTTTCCCCACTTCCGAAAAAGCCACCACCTTTTTTTCGAAGTTCTCGCAGGTCTAAACGCAAACGACAGCACATGCTCCGTACATCAGAAGGCTCCATGTCACTATTGATATAATTTGAAAAATAGGGCGTTCCATATTTGGAAGTCATTTCAAACAGCAGTTGGTTATTCTTCGTATCTGACCAATCAAAATCCTTTGTAATGGAGTAAGTCGGAATCGGGTATTGAAATCCGCGACCGTCATAGTCTCCTTCGAGCATGATGGTGAGGAATGCCATGTTGATCATGTCCATTTCTTTCTGGCAATCCCCGTATGTAAAATCCAGCATTTTGCCACCAACAATGGCAGGCATATCAGCCAAATCCTTGGGGACTGTCCAGTCAAGCGTAATATTCGTGAAAGGAGCCTGTGTTCCCCAGCGGCTGGGTGTATTAACACCAAAAATAAAGGATTCAATGCATTTTTGCACCTGATTCTGATCTAAATTATCCGTTCTTACAAACGGAGCAAGATATGTATCAAAGGAACTGAATGCTTGGGCACCGGCCCATTCATTCTGCATGATTCCTAGAAAATTGACCATTTGATTGCATAGAGTAGCCAAATGCTTAGCCGGTGCAGAGGTTGTTTTTCCGCGTATGCCCCCAAGCCCTTCACTAATTAGTTGATTAAGCGACCATCCCGCACAATAACCAGTCAGCATTGAAAGATCGTGTATATGCATATCCCCACTTCTATGGGCATTGGCCACCTCTTCATCATATATCTCAGAAAGCCAATAGTTAGCAGTTATTGCTCCGCTGTTAGACAGAATCAGACCTCCTACGGAATATGTAACAGTAGAATTTTCTTTTACACGCCAGTCTTCATTCTTGACATAGTCATCCACAACCTTACGATAATCCAACAATGTGTTCAGAGCATTTCTGGCCTTCTCATGCTGCTTGCGATATAGGATATAAGCTCTGGCAACCTTGGCATAACCAGCCTGTATTAGTACAACTTCCACTGCGTCTTGAATCTGCTCAACCGTGATAACACCCCGATTAACCTTTGACTCAAATTCTGCTGTTGTCCTCAGTGCCAATAAGTCCAGCACTGAATTATCGTAATTGACTGTTTGTGCTTCAAAAGCACGTTGAATGGCACGGCGAATTTTACCGATTTCAAAGGTAGCCAATCGCCCATCTCTTTTTTCAACTTGGTATTTCATGACAATTTACCTCCTTCGTATATAAATTTATAATTATGCTCTTAACTTAGTACAGGGAGCAATTTTAAGCAGTTCTTGCTTAATCTCTTGCATCTCTTCATTAGAATAAGCAGTAAGAGTTGCCTTCGGATTTGTGTAATCGCATATTAGTAGCCCCTTTTTCATGAATGATTGAAGGAACCAGGATTCTAATATATCTGCCTCTTCGGCCATCCGCACAAGTACATTTATAGGGTGTAATTCCTGAACAACAGTCGTCCTTAGCTCATAGGAAATATGAGCTTTTCTTAGACATTCCAGACTAGCTCTCCAGTAATTGTAATAAATGCCTGCAATACTTCGACCTTCAGGGCTGCACAATCCGACGGTTTGTGCAAACTGCTCTTTACAGCTTTTATAGTCTAGTGAGACATAATCAACCAGCCCATAGCCAATCAATTCTTCTAATTTTCCAGACAACAAGCCATTCGTGTCCAGCTTGACTGCCAGTCCCAGCCCTTTTATTTTACGTAGAAAATCCTCTATGTCCTGTTGCATCAAAGGTTCACCGCCACTTATTACGACGCCATCCAGTTGGAGCCTTCTCTGTTCGAGATAGGAAAGGAATGTCATAGCTATTTCTTCACCATCTACACTATTATTTTGTTCATCTAAAAGAACAAGCTGAGGATTATGGCAGTAAGGGCACCTTAGTTGGCACCCGCCTGTAAAACACATTGCCGCAACATAACCAGGATAATCCTGAAGCGTCAACTTAGTATAACCAACTAGCCTCATAACGTCCCCCTATAAATGTAATAGCCGCAAATAGAATAAAAAAACTGCACATATTCCTTAAAAGTGCAGTCTGGTAATCATTCGACATCTCTTTCCAGATCCGGGAATTTAATGTGCTTTATATATGATTCAGGTAATCGGACTTAGAATTTTAAATTCAATACCGTAGCGGCCCTGTGCAGGATTCGCACCTGCTTCCCCTTCGTCATATAAGAGTATTAAGTTATGAGAACATAATACAACAATATATTGCGCTTGTCAACTAATAATAATACTATATATAGTTTAGTGGCTACTATTATTTTATCGTTTTTTCATTTCTTTACCCCAGGAATCCTTAAGCCCGACTGTTCTGTTGAAAACAGGCTTCTCGGGTGTGGAGTGGTTATCGGTGCAGAAGTACCCCATGCGCAGGAACTGATAGTGGCTGCCGGGCTCTGATGAGGCCAAATTGGGCTCCACCTTGCTATCTGTGAGCACCTCAAGCGAATTGGGATTGATTATGGAATGAAGATCATCTGCGGCTCCCGGATCCGGCTCTGTAAAGAGGTGGTCGTACAGACGTACTTCGGCGTTGACGGCGTGAGATGCCGATACCCAGTGAAGGGTTCCTCTTACCTTGCGGCCGTCCGGTGAGCTTCCGCCTCTTGAATCAGGATCATATGTGCAATGAAGCTGCGTAATGTTGCCATCAGCATCCTTTATAACGCGTTCACACT
>JAAYBT010000245.1 GCA_012730015.1 Clostridiaceae bacterium | reverse complement strand
AGAGGGATTTAGCAGAGTTCTAAAGGGTATTAAATTGTTGCGGCAGGAAGGAATCAATCTGGAGTTGAAGACAACTGCTGTAAAGGGTAACTGGAAGGAATTCGATGCTATTGGAGCAATTGCGAGAAAAAATGAAGCTGTTTATGGTGTCGTAAACTATATTTCACCTAGAAGAGAAGGATATGGCAACGATCCCCTGGGAGAGCGCCTGACACCACAGGAAGTAGTGGAACATGATGCCATCAGGGTTGCATATAACAAAAAAAATCATAAGGAGCCTGTTCACATTGCCAACGATGAATATGGTGAGAGCCTTATTAAAAGCATTAGTGAACCGGAGCAGAATGATAATGACGCATTTCTTTGCCAGGCAGGCAAAAGCGGATTTTGGATGACATGGGATGGTAGGATGACGCCATGTGGTTTGATGAATGAGCCGTCGGTATATCCGATGAGGCAGGGCTTTAATGTGGCGTGGGAAGAGTTGAAAGAATACTGTAGGAAGATTCCGGCTTGCCTTGAATGTCATGACTGCGAATATGAGAGTGAGTGCTATTATTGTCCTGCAAGACTAAAATTGGAGACAGGGGCATATGATAAGGCAGCTCCGTATTTATGCGAGATTGCAAAGCTGAGAAAGAATATCAAAATCACCGTTTGATTAGATATAGATGAAGTATTTATGTAAATACTACATGGAAGGAGGGAGTAAGTATGAAAGCATATATTAAGCCTGTATTTGAGATTGCGCAGGTAAGTGTTAACGAAAGAATAGCTCAGACTAGCTGCGTGAAAGTTGGGTCCTGTTTTAACAGCACTGCAACGGAATGCAAGCCGGATTGGACCATGTACACTTGGAATCAGGGATCTTACTAGTTAGAGTTTTTTGCTAATGGATTATTTAGTTAGCCTTAAGGAGGTGTAAATTGTGAAAAAATACATAAAACCCGTTTTTGAAAAAGTTGAGCTTATGCCACATGAACGACTAAGCACAACAAGTGCCTGTAACAAAGAAGAGATTTGGTGTGATAAAGATGGAGACGGTACTCTGGAACATTCGTTTTTCGCATTAAACTGATAGATCTTGGTACTTACATTACGTATCGGCATCGTTGGTACGTAATGTTATTTTTTTGGGGAGGAAATGTTCAATGCCCTATTATCAAATTGCTGATATCTCAATGAGTGTTGAAACATCCAATCAATATATCATTGACAGACTGAAGACCTTTTTGTCTCAAGATATCGGTCATGCCGACCTGACAGTAGAAATGCAGGTACAGGATGACATACAACTGCCGATGGGTGAGATTGTTTCAGATGAAATAACAATGAAATGGATAAAGAAAAACTCTGCCCAAGGAGGATATTTTGCATATCTGACAACTCCGACAGGCCGTCCAATCGCTGCAGTCGATAGCGATTCTCATTGGACAAGATGCAAGGTTTTTTATCAAGGGGATATCATCTCTTCAGATGTGAATGTAAATCCTCCCGATATATTATCATTGCAATTTTTGGGTATTGCATTCCGAAACTATATCTTATTCAGGGATAGTGTTGTTTTGCATGCATCTTGTATAGAATATCAGGGGAAAGGCATCGCATTCTCAGCGCCATCTGGAACAGGTAAATCAACGCATGTATCGCTCTGGGAGCAATATAAGGGGGGTACCAGGGTCATCAATGACGATGCACCTGTTATTCGTATGATGGATGGGAAGCCAATACTTTGCGGGACACCCTGGAGTGGATCATCTGACAAATATCTTAATGTGAACGTTCCACTAACTGCTATTGTTATTTTGGAGCGGGATTCCAAAAATTCCATCCGTTTTTTAAACTCAGCTGAATCCGTGACAGGACTCCTCCCAAGGCTATTGCTACCATACCATGACGCTGAACTAATGGAATTGGCCATTTCTACTTTTGAAAAGATTCTTGCCGGGACACCTGTCTATCATTTAAAGTGCAGGCCGGATGTTGAAGCAGTGGAGTTGGTTTACCAATGCATAAAGTAATCAAGGCCAAATCAGCAGAGATATTTCCGGTTGTACAGGAAATTCTTCAAAACGACAACAGGGTCAGCGTCATTGTCACCGGCAACAGCATGTAACCCTTTTTAAGAGAATGCATCGACTCGGTTGAATTGCAAAAACCTGATTATGCCAGTCTTAAAAGGTTGGACATTGTTCTGATTAAAAGGAACAATGGAGCATATGTACTGCACCGGGTGTGTAAAAAGGATAATAATTGTTTTTATATGGTTGGGGACAATCAATATGTTAAGGAAGGACCATTATATCCGGATCAATTGGTTGCCGTGGTCAGTGCTGTAATACGTGGGCAAAAAAGGATACCTTGTGACTCAACTCTGTGGATGATGCTTTCAAGGTTGTGGCTGTTTTGCCTGCCTCTTCGCAGATTTATGATGAAGGCATATAGAAAAACAGGGCATCTCTTAAAGAAATTTGGCATTGTAAGGAGCTAATATTGTGAGGAGTAAGTATTGAAGAATAAATTATTCCCAATTAAATGGTTTTATTCTAAAATAAGGCCTTTTTTATTGCAGCTGATGTTGATCACGATTGCCTCTAGCATCTCTTCTCTTTGCAGCGTAGGAATGGCAATAGTGTCAAAGAATCTTGTTGACTTTGCAGTAGCAAAGCAAATACAGTCTGCGATCCAACAGGGGATTCTTTTTGTCATCATTATATTGCTAATGTTATTTCTGAACGCAGCTAGTTCCATGTTATATGTCAGAGTACATGACTCTATGGCAAATAACCTCCGGCTTCAATTATATCGCCAGCTTTCATACTCCGATTGGACTGCGTTTTCCAAATATCACAGTGAGAATATCCTGACACGGATGACCAGTGATGTAAATGTTGTAGTCAATGGGGTAACGAGTGTCATACCTGGGATGATTTCTTTGGGTGTCCAACTGGTGGCTGCATTTATTACACTATTTACTTTTGATCGCACACTGGGTATACTTGCTTTCGCTCTCGGCCCTCTTACAGTTTTGTTTTATCGGCTATTTAGCAAAAGGCTCCGGAGTATGCATATAACAATACAGGAGCTAGAAGGCCGTTACCGGGCTGTAGCTCATGAGTCCATAATAAACATGCTTGTAGTTAAAGCATTTTCACTGGAAGACAGCACTAGGGATAAGATGCAGGGTATTCAGAAGGATCGTCTTGATGTTGTACTAAAGAGAAATTGGCTTGGAGTACTGGCAAATTCAACTTTCTCAATAGGATATTGGGTCGGATATTTTATGGCATTTGGCTGGGGAGCAATGCGCCTTGCGCAGGGATTGGCAACATTCGGTTCCATGACAGCCTTTCTACAGCTGGTTGGCCAGGTCCAGTCGCCTTTTATTGGCCTTGCCAGAAGTATCCCTCAGCTGATTGCAGCAGAAGCATCGTCAAGCCGCTTAATAGAATTGGAGCAGATCGAAACGGAGTATAGAGACGAAGATCGGCTTCAATGGACTCAATCAGGTATAAGCTTTGAGAATGTAAGTTTTTCTTATGTGCCAGAGAATATTATTTTGGATAATATCTGCCTTGATATAAAAGCAGGTGAGATTGTCGGTCTCGTCGGACCTTCAGGAGAAGGAAAGACAACGATGATCCGAATACTGCTAGCATTATTGAAGCCACAGAACGGCCTGGTATCCTTCACTAATGGCAGTCAAAAAACCGAGGTCAACGCATCCAGCCGTTCTCTTATATCCTATGTTCCACAGGGCAATACGCTATTTTCAGGAACTGTTGAAGAGAACTTGCGTATTATAGCGCAGGATGCCACTGATGAAGAAATCAAAGAGGCACTGATTCAGGCAGATGCCTGGCAGTTTGTCAGTGAATTACCTGAAGGGATCCATACCCAAATTGGAGAAAAGGCAATTCATCTCTCAGAAGGCCAGGCACAGCGTATAGCAATCGCCAGAGCTTTCTTAAGGAAGTCGGCAATCCTGCTTTTGGATGAGGCTACATCGGCTTTGGATGCAAAGACTGAGCTGTATGTATTGGAATCGATCCGTCAAATGTCCCCGGAGCGAACCTGTATTATCATTACACACCGCCAATCTGCGCTGTCCATATGCAATCGAGTTTTCTGCATAAAGGACGGTATTTTGACGGAAGAGACAGTGGATATTACAAATAAATAGACTTATTTGGAGCGAATTTATGTTGTATATTAAGATCAAGCGTATTATTGATATCATCCTTTCCTTTATTGGACTAGTAGTACTGTTGCCTGTTTTTTGTATCTTGATCATCTTGATAAAGGTTGATTCCAGAGGTCCGGTGCTATTCAGGCAAAAACGGGTTGGTAAGGGAAAAACACACTTCAATATTCTGAAATTTCGTACAATGCGAATTGATACTCCGAGTGACAAGCCAACACATCTGCTTGAGAACCCGGGACAGTATATAACTAAAATTGGTAGATTCTTAAGAAAGACAAGTTTGGATGAGTTGCCTCAAATCTGGAATATCTTTGTTGGACAGATGAGTATTATTGGGCCAAGACCTGCGCTTTGGAATCAATATGATCTGATTGCAGAGCGCGATAAATACGGCGCCAATGATATTTTACCCGGGCTGACCGGATGGGCGCAGATCAACGGCAGAGACGAGCTGCCAATTGAAATCAAGGCAAGGTTGGATGGGGAGTATGTGGAGCGTATCAGCTTCGGATTTGACGTGAAGTGCTTTTTTGGGACGATCGTGAATGTGCTCAAGAGGGATGGAGTAGTCGAGGGCGGCACTGGAAGTGTGGAGAAAAAGAGTATGATTATTAAATAAATATAGCAGTATATTAAGAAAAGCTATTAAGGAGCCTAGTCTAGATGAAAATACTTGTGGTATGCCAATATTACTTCCCTGAGCCTTTTCGTATCTCTGACATATGTGATACTCTTGTACAAAGGGGACATGAAGTAACCGTATTAACAGGTCTTCCAAATTATCCTGAGGGACGTATCCTCGATGAGTATAAACATGGAAAAATAAGGAAGGAAAACCTAAATGGCGTAAATGTAATCAGAAATTTAGAAATAGGAAGAGGAAATAGTAAAGTTAAACTATTTCTTAACTATTTTAGCTTTGCAATATCAGCATCAATAAGAGTGCTATTCATGAAGGAAGAGTACGATGTGGTTTTTGTAAACCAACTCTCGCCGATTACGATGTGTATACCGGCAATGATATATAAAAGAAAGCACCACAAGAAGTTATTGCTTTACTGCCTTGATTTATGGCCTGACAGTTTGGCTGCAGGTGGAATTAGTGAAAAGTCTCTTATCTATAAACTCTTTTTAAAGATATCAAAATGGATTTATAAATCAGTCGACAGAATATTAGTTACCTCAAGTATGTTTGAAAAGTACTTTGAGGAGACATTGAAGATAGACACAGAGAGAATAAGCCACCTGCCTCAATATGCTGAGGAATTGTTCACTGAAACTTTTGATGTTCCAAGTGAGAAATTTAATATGGTTTTCGCCGGAAATATTGGTGATATGCAAAGCGTGGATACAATCATAAGGGCTGCAAATGAATTACGCAGCAACACAGACATAGTCTTCCATATTGTTGGAGACGGGTCCAAATTGGTAGAGTGCAAACAACTTGTAAGCGACCTTGCACTTACAAATGTCATTTTCTATGGAAGGCGGCCGGTCAGTGAAATGCTTCATTTCTATGGTATGGCGGATGCAATGCTGATAACACTAAAAGCAAACAAGGCTTTATCATATACTCTGCCAGGGAAGGTGCAATCATATATGGCGGCAAAGAAACCAATTATCGGGGCAATTAATGGGGAAACACAATGTGTTATTAGTGAATCCGGATGTGGGTTATGTTGTGAAGCTGAAAATTATATTGATTTTGCAGAATTGATTTTGCAATTTTGCGAAAGTGACAAGAAAGACAAAATGTCCATAAATGCTCAGAAATTCTATTTTGAAAATTATAGTAAAGAGCGCTTTATAGATAAGCTGGAGGGAGCACTAGTAAATATAGGAGCCGATGAAGAGAAAGTATTGAAGAGAGATGAAAAGTTGAATGAGAAAATTCAGCTATGCTTAGTTGCACCTGTACCACCTCCATATGGGGGGATTAGTAATTGGGTGATGCTCTTAAAGAATTATATAGACAATAGGAATGATATTACCATTGACATCGTTAATACAGCACCTGCGCGTAGGAATATCGATGGAAGAACCTTATGGGATAGGGTTGTAATACAGGGGATGTCTATCTTTAAGAAATGTTCAGAACTAAGAAAAAATATTAAAGAAAAGCATCCTGATGTTGTACATATCACAACCAGTGGACAGCTTTCAATAATAAGAGATATTGCGCTTCTTAGAACTGCAAAAAAGAAAAAGGTATCATCTGTTTATCATATACATTTTGGCCGAATAAAAGAGATTGCAGACAAAAATAACATTGAGTGGAAAATGATTTCTAAAGCCATGTCGCTGGCAACGGAAGTTATAGTAATTGATAAAACTACTTATGATACGGTCAAGGACAAAATTCCTTCTGTAAACTTAACATACATTCCTAATCCAATTGATGTCTCAAATCTGCCAGAGCCAAAAAGAAACAACAATAAAACTATTCTCTTTTTGGGATGGGTCGTAAAGACAAAGGGTATAGAGGAATTACTAACAGCATGGAAGAATGTAAGGCAGGAACATGACGATTGGAAGTTAACTATTGTTGGGCCATGCAATGAAAAATATTTTAGTTATCTGAAGACTAACTATTCATTTGAAGGAGTAGAATTTACCGGCGAAAAAGACCATGAATGCGCCATGGAGCTGCTAAATGATGCCGGAGTATTTATACTGCCAAGTTATACGGAGGGATTTCCCAATGTTGTTTTGGAAGCAATGGCACTTGCAAAACCTATAATTGCCAGCCGCGTTGGTGCAATTCCTGATATGTTGTCGGAGGATTGTGGTTTGTTGATAGATAAACAGAATATCAGTGATGTTGAAAGCGCTCTACAGGAACTGATTGCAGATACTGAGATGAGGAACCGTATACGTGAAAGTGCTCATAAAAAACTTTTAGAAGAGTACACTGTTGGGAAAATATTTGATGAATATATGCAAGAGTGGCTAGGAGTAGCCGATAAGGGGTGAGAGTGTGCGTATAATAATGAGAATTATGTATAAAATTTGCAATATTATATCAAGGGGTTTTTACAAATATGTCATAATGCCATTTAAGAGAGCTATGCTGAGGCAATGTGGGAAAAAAGTAATAATCGGCAAAGGTTCAGATTTGACTTATCACAACATAACGCTTGGCAATCATGTAAGCATCGGGAAGAATGCAATGTTTATGTGTACTAGAGCGCAAATAAAAGTCGGAGATCATGTTATGTTTGGCCCCCATGTTTTTATGATAACAGGAGGACATAGGACTGATGTTGTTGGTAGATATATGGATTCAGTTGGAAATGGAGAAAAGTTACCTGAAAATGATAAAGATATAGTCATTGAGGGCGATAACTGGATTGGTGCAAATTCTATTATTCT
>JAAYBT010000244.1 GCA_012730015.1 Clostridiaceae bacterium | reverse complement strand
CCGATATCAGCGAAAATGAATGGTTCGGCTTCAATAAACAACGTGTTGTTTGTAAGGCGTATGAGTTGGGCTTGATGCAGGGAAATGGCAGCAAGTTTGACCCAAATGCCGGAGTAACCTTAGCTGAGGCAATTACAATGGCTGCGAGGGTAAGTAACATTTATAGCGGCGACGACTGGGTGTTTCACAAAAGCTCTCCTTGGTATTATTCCTATCTGGAATATGCAGTCCATAAAGAGATGGTCGAATTTGAAACTTTTGAAGACCTTACAAAGCCCGCCACCAGAGCGGAGGTGGCCTACATATTTGCCCGTGCTCTTCCCGAAGGTGAATTCACTGCTATTAACACAATAGAAGCTCTGCCTGATGTCAATTCTGCTACACCCTACTATAGCGAAATACTCATGCTATACAGATCGGGTATTCTTACAGGCAACGATGCATATGGCACTTTTGGACCAGAGGATTCGATTACCCGTGCACAGGCAGCTGCTATCATAACGAGGATAGCTCTTCCCTCGGAAAGAATAGAATTCACTGTCATACCGGAGAAAAAGGAAGAACCCTCGAAAACAGAAGACCCGGCGAGTGAAGAGCCTGTAAGCTCTACACCTGTCTGGAGCAAGGTCTATACTCAGTGGATGAAGGTGGAAACCCGGGATGAACTGTACAAGTTGATCGATGCCGCGTACATAAACCTGGTCCCGCAGTTTGAGGTCATGCTCGAAAATGATGTGTTTGATGCATACGAAGACAATAGAGATTTCTTTGCACAGCATTCAGAATATGGCAACACCAACTCGAATTACAATTATAAAACAAAGCAATTTACATTTAAAGCAGAGTATCCCCTGTTTCACCGAATGCAGGGGCTTATATTCAACCGAAAAGCAGTTGAACAATATGCGACAGACGAGGTCAGGGATTATGATACTCAAATGAGCGCCATATTGGCTAAAATTATAACTCCGGGCATGACCGACCGGCAAAAGGTCAAGGCTGTGCACGACTATATGGTTGTCAACTACAAGTATGACGTTGATTTCGAGTCAGGCCTGTATGGCAAGGATACCTATGCATTTTACGGGCTTTTGAAAAACGACACCGGTGTATGCCAGGCATATGCCGAATTGTTCTACCTGTTTATGGGCTATTTAGATATAGAATGCTACTATCTAGGCGGCTGGGCAAAGGGCTCATCGGGCAAGAATGAACCTCATGCATGGAATGTTGTCTATATTGACGACGGCTTCTACCATGTTGACGTGACCTTTGACGATCCTGTGCCTGACGCAGGCAGTAAAATCTCCTATAAATATTTTCTATTAACAACCAAGGAAATAGCAAAGGATCATAGTTGGTGATGTGAGATATCCGTTGCATAAGATGGTGATCGAAACATTGAAGGGGAGATGAAATAATGACAAAATTGAAGAAAATGGATCGAGCAGATGGCCAAGATACTTTGCTCTTATGCGGCTTACAAGAGCTACGATGTTAGTGCCCGAGGCGATCTGTCTGCCTTCACCGACATCCCATCGAACTGGGCTCTGGAATGCGTGCAGTGGGCGGTTACGGAGGGCCTGATTCAAGGCAAGGGCAAAGCTATCCTTGACCCGCTGGGCAAGACCAAACGCAGTGAGTGCGCAGCAATTCTGCAGAGATTTATTGAAAAACAAATGCAGTAAGAAGGTCGGTCCATTTTACCAGTGGATAGTTAAACTGTCCACTGGTTTTATTTTATATTTATAAGATGCCTGGTGTATTGCTTGACCAGTAACAAAGTACAGAGCAATTATTTTGTAAGACGGATGACATTCCATGAAAGTCTCCTTGCTACAGCAGAGACCTTGCCATTCTCCATCCTAGTGTCAGTGTTAATCATGGGCTTTAACACATCCTGAGCTTCAACGCTGTTGCCCTTTTCCAGATCATTCGTATACATTTCAATATGCTCGGCGAGCTTGTAGCCTTCAAATCCTCTTGCATCCAAATCGATCTCTATGTCGTCCTCCGCTGCGCGGTTGATCAAAAAAATCACGACTTCTTCCTTTTCCTCATTGTAGACGGCGGCAGACTCAATCGCCTGTACATTTTCGTAAGCATGGCTCTGGCATGAGCCCGTTAGGGCAAACTGCTCAGTATTAAAGGTCGGGCCGTCTACTGCAGCCACGATCGATATACCGCCGCGTGTAAGCTTATTCATTTGATAGAATGGATAATATGCTGGGTTCTTCCATACATGTTCACCGTTAAAGGCAATAGCTCCGCGAAGCCCCCCGGTCATACAGCCTATCTTGATACGGTCTGCATGGCGCAGGAAGGTAAGAAGTACCGATGACAGGCTTAGAGCATCCAGCATTTGGGACGACTTAAACATCCACTTTCTTTCTTGATAGTTCTCAGGATCGACCCTCGTGAAGGTATTTTCCCTCGGACTGAACTGATGATAATCCTTGCTAACATCCTGCCAACCCCTGCGGCCGAAAAGAACCTCTCCCTGCTTTCCGAAATGCACACCATACTCGTCGAAGGAAATGTACATTTTCTTTGGTGTACGCATCTTGGCTTGTAAGTAATCGCAGGTTGCGATCGTTGTCTTGATATAATCCTCGAAAACAGATGAAACATTGAGATAGTTGGCAATATCGCCTTCCGGAGCCGTATGGTAATGATGCAGCGAAATGTAGTCAACAGATTCGTAGCACTGCTCAAGTGCTGCCATCTCCCATTCCGGAAAATGCCTGTGATGGTCTGAAGTGCCTGCAAAAACAGTCTCTGCAGTATTATCGATCCATTTGATCATCTTTGAGGTTTCATGTGTACGGATACCAAAGCCAACCGGGTCTTTTTCCCACGACCCTATTTGCCAGTGACCATCCATTTCATTACCCAGATACCAGGTCTTGATAGGATAGGGATCAGGATGGCCGTATTTCTTCCTTAAATCTGACCAGTATGTACCGCCGGGGTATCTGGAATACTCAACCAGCTGAGCTGCACTTTTCATATCCTCAGTGCCGAGGTTTATGGTGTACATTGGCTCTGTGTTGGCGCGCATTGCCCATTCTATATATTCATCATGCCCAACGATATTGGGCTCGATTTGAAACCATGCAAGGTCAAGCTGTACTTTTCGGTTTTCTCGAGGCCCGATCGATTCCTTCCAATCCCAGCCTGAAACCCAGTTGCCACCGGGGAGGCGAAGTGCAGGCAGATCAAACTCCCTGACTGCTTCCAGAATGTCCTGCCTGAAGCCTAAATCATCTGCAGTTGGATGCTTTGGATTATAAATACCTCCATAAACTGTATTGCCTATTGATTCGAGAAATGCGCCAAATAGTCGTTTTTCTATCTTTCCAATCCTATAATCCGGGTTTACTGTGACCTTTGCCTTCCTAAACATATAAGCCTCCTTATATAATTTGTGCATTTGAGGGCTCTGTTGTAAAAACTTTCGACTCTTCTGCAAACCCTATGCTAAAACTATATCCTATTATTGGTAAGGAGTAAACACTCTACTTAAACTCATTATAGGACGCAGTATCAGTCAACTGCTTAATGCTGGTATGTCCCGAAGATGGCTTTGCTTCTTCAGCCGGATAACCCAAAGCAAGAAGACTTACAGGCTCATAATTCTCCGGCAATTGAAACTCTTCACGGATTGCCTCGGGAATAAAATGCATGATCCAGGTTGAGCCTATCCCCAGATTCGCTGCTTCTAGCATCATATGGGTAGTGACGATTGAAGCATCAATATCACCGCTTATTTTCCCATCATATTCTCTCTTCCAGCATAGATTTTTGTCATAACAGGTAAGAATCGCAAGCGGCGCATTAAAATGACACACCGTACATTTTCTGTACCTTGCCAAAGCTTCATCACTCTGGATTACTAGTATTTTCTGCGGCTGGAGATTACACGCTGTGGGAGCTACCTGACCTGCCCTCAATATCGCATCGATTTTTTCCTGCTCAACCGGTTTACTTGCAAAGCTTCTAACGGAAAACCGTTTCTCAGCTAATTGTAAAAAATCCATAGTGTTACACTCCTCAAGTTCAAATTTGTCTTTCCTACTATTAATTAACTAATCAACCTGTCCATTCGATCTTGTTATGTTAATTAGCCTATCATGCACACATTCTATCAACTCAGACAATAAAAATCAAACGAAGGTGTATTCAAGTATTCGACAATTTCTCTACCTCCTCCGGATCAATGTATTGCGTTTGACAGTATACAATACAAATCCTTTAGAATGCACACAAACTAGTTTCCGCCAAAAAGCCTTGAGCGATTCTTCTCCACAAGCAGCATCAGAGGATAGCCAAGCCCATAGCAGGCAATAATCTCACCTAATGCAACAGTGCCCATGGTAACAAGCAGCGGCGCATTAATCGATAGATTTAGTACAAAGGCCACGAATACAGCATTAAGAATCACAGGCGGTAGAGGTGCCAATAGCTTGGAGGGCATCCTATTGGTAAAAAATGCTGCAATGAGGGTGGCAAGGCTGCCAAATACAATATCATAAATACCTGCACCTACGAAAATGTTTGAAGTGAGGCAGCCGATAAGCAAGCCCGGTATTGCCGCCGGTGTAAAGTATGCAAGAACCGTAAGCGCTTCGGAGACTCTTATCTGTATCTGCCCCGATCCCCCCGGAATCAGAATGGTAAGCGCCGCATACATAGCCGCAATAACAGCCGCCTCAGCAATGTATCTACTGGATCTGCTGATTCCGCTCTTTGTCTTTTCCTCTCTATTCGATTTTACCTCATCATCGTTCATTTTTCGCCTCTCCGCCTTTACCACATCACTATCTGCATTCATTTTCTGTGTGTCCATGCTCCCCCTTCCCACCATCCACTCCGCTAAGTGTGTCCCCTTTCCATGGAAAGCATTCCATCAAAAAAGGGGCTATCCGCCCCTATAAATCAAACTATACAAATCAACTCTACACCGCATAAACACAATTAATACGCGCCTTTGCGGCCGACCCTTAGTTTTGTTTATAGACAGGATGGTTTCGAACTGTCTTCATTATTATTTATATTTTACTATACTACATTGTCACTCATTACAGCAAGCATAACCTCGCTTTATTCCCCAAAATCCATAACCCTGATTGCCATAGTCGGACAAACCTTGGAGCACTGCGAACAGTTGGTACACTTGTCATAGTCAATCTTCGCCAGAGTGCCATCCATATGGATTGCGTCATGTTCACAGACCTTGATACAGCGCATGCAGCCGATGCAACCAACCTGGCAGTTGCTCTTGGTGACGGCTCCCTTATCCGCTGATTTGCACATGACGGAGTATTTCTTTGTCTTATCAATCAATTCAATCAAACCCTTGGGGCATGCAAGCACACACATCCCGCAGGCTCTGCAACGATCTTCTATAACCCTTGCTATACCGCCTGTAATGGTAATAGCATCGAACTGGCATGCAGCCACACAGTCACCATGGCCAAGGCATCCATATGAACAGGCCTTGTGCCCGCTAAAAAGCTGAGAAGCTGCAACACAGCTGTTTATCCCCTGGTAATCATATTTTTCATTGCTCACACTTGAACGGCCATTACACAAGACTCTGGCAGCAGTTCTCTTTATTTTACCGGGCTCAACACCCATAATAGCAGCAATCTGCTGGGCAACATTGTTTCCGCCTACCGGGCAGCCGTTTGTTTCCACCTGTCCCTCTACCACCGCAGCAGCATACCCGTCACAGCCCGTAAATCCACAAGCTCCGCAGTTTGCTCCGGGCAGAGCCTCGCGCACCTGGACCACTCTTTCATCTACCTCTACTTCAAATACCTTTGCCGCATAGGACAGGCCTACCCCAAAAAGCAATCCAAGGCCGCTGACTATTGCTACGGCTATTAATATATCAACCATATATCATCCCTCCGGACCTTCATTTAAGTAAACCCTGGAAACCCAAAAACGCCAACGAAACCAATGATGCCGAAATCAATGAAATCGGAAATCCCTCAAGACATTTGGGAACCTCTGCTGTTTCCAGCCGTTCTCTTATACCTGCAAATAGTACAATTGCCAGTGTAAAGCCTACACCTGAAAATATACCGTTCAATACAGAAATGAGAAAATTGTGATTGGCCTCAATGTTCAGTATGCAAACTCCCAGGACGGCACAGTTTGTCGTAATGAGCGGAAGATAAATGCCAAGAGCCTTATACAGTGCCTGGCTGGTCTTTTGCAGCACCATCTCCACCAGCTGTACCAGGGCTGCAATAACGAGTATAAAGGTAAGCGTCTGAAGATACTCCAGCCCCAGTCGGTCCAAAACAAGCGATTGAACTGCCCAAGTAACTGCCGATGCAAGTCCCATTACAAAAATAACCGCAACACCCATACCCACAGCTGTCTTCACTCTCTTAGAAACGCCAAGGAAGGGGCAAATGCCCAAGAACTTAACAACCACGAAGTTATCAATAAAAACTGCTGATATAAACGTTATAAGTATACTTTGAAGCATTATTATTCACCCTCCTTCTCAGATATCTCCATAGGGCATGGCATTCCACAGCCTTCGCAAGCTCCGCCATTAGTGCTGCAGCCTGTTTTCAATACCTGCCTTTTTGTAATAAGGTTCACAAGCCCTATTGAAAGACCGAATATCAGGAAGCCCCCCGGTGGAAGTATAATGGCAAGCGCCGGGCTTGCGGCTTCTCCAAAAAGCTGTGTCCCAAAAATACTGCCACTGCCCAGAATTTCTCTGATGCTCCCGATGAGCGTAATCGCAATTGTAAATCCTATTCCCATGCCTAATCCATCAACAGCAGAATCAAGCACCGGATTCTTCGATGCAAAGGACTCTGCCCTGGCCATTATGATACAGTTTACAACAATAAGCGGGATATAAATACCCAGCGCCTTATCCAAAGCGGGCACATACGCTTTTAGCAGTAGCTGAACAATCGTAACAAAACCGGCAATGATTGTAACAAATGCCGGCATTCTTACCTTTGCCGGAATAAACTTTCTAAGAAGTGAAATCACTATGTTGGAGCCAATTAAAACGGCTGTAGTTGAAAGTCCCATACCTATGCCGTTTATTGCCGAAGTCGTTATGGCTAACGTGGGGCAAGTACCAAGCACAAGGCGAAAGGTTGGGTTTTCATCTATAATACCGTTCTTAAAAACCTTGAACAGATTCACTTCGCATCACCTCCATCAAACAGCTTTTCCCCAAGCTCCGCAGAAGCCTGTACAGCCTTAGTTACTGCCCTTGAGCTCACCGTAGCGCCGCTGACAGCCTGTATCTCATTATCTGCCTTAGCCGGCACCTTGGTAACTTTTAAGACACTACTAATGTCCTTGCCAGTATACTGCCCAGTAAAGGCATCATCAGCAGCTTTAGCGCCAAGCCCCGGAGTTTCTTCGTTACTACCTATCTTAACACCGCTAATCTCATTGTTACTGTTTACGCCTACTGTGACGGCAATCTCACCACCATAACCCTTAGGCAGTGCATTGAAAACATATCCCACAAGCTCTTCGCCCTTATAAGCAGCATAGGCTTTACTTATAAGGCCGCTTTGATCTTGCTTCTCCCAACCGTCAAGCTCTTCGAAGCTATCGGCCTCTCTTAAGACCATTCTCCTTTGCTCCTCGGCATCCTTTTCCTTACGCTCCACAATAGTATCCTTTGTAATGCCATATACAAAGGCAAGACAGAAGGTCGTAATAAGGCATATAATAAACAGCGATAATGTCGGCTTCATCATATCACGCATTTTTTACGGCACCTCCTCCAAAGCTCTTTGGAATCATGAATCTATCAATCATAGGAACTACAAGGTTCATAAGCAGTATGGAATAGGAAACACCCTCCGGATATCCTCCGTACAGCCTAATAACCGATGTTAATAGTCCGCAGCCCACACCCATGATAAGCCTTCCCTTGATTGTCATCGGTGAGGTAGTATAGTCTGTCGCCATGAAAAAAGCTCCCAGCATCAGTCCCCCGGAAAAAATGTGATAAAGGTAATCTCCGGTAAATGGCTGCGCGCCGCCGAGTATCCAAGTCATAATGCCAACCGTGCCAATAAAGGCAAGTGGAATTTCAGGTGTAATAACTCTCCTGATAAAAAGATAGGCTGCTCCTATTAATATTGCCAGGGCAGATGTCTCACCGATAGTTCCAGCAATATTGCCCAAGAAGATATCTCTGAACTGTGGGAGCTGTCCTGCAGCCTCACTGCCTTCCTTAATCAATGCAAGAGGTGTCGCGGAACTGACCGCATCCCACCCCGGTAGCTGCCAGGTTGTCATCTGAACAGGCCAGGAAGCCATCATGAACGCCCTGGCTGCAAGGGCCGGGTTAACAAAATTGTGTCCAAGTCCTCCAAATAGCTGCTTTACAATAATAATGGCAAAGGCACCGCCGATAGCTGCAATCCAGATCGGAACAGCAGGTGAGAGGTTGAGTGCGAGCAGAATACCTGTCACCACAGCGCTAAGATCAGAAATAGTATTCGGTTTCCTGGTTATCTTGTTCCATGCATATTCAGATAAAACGCAGGAAAGAACAGTTGCAAGTATAAGCATAGCAGCATCCACTTTAAAGTGATAAACAGAGGCCAGCATCGCAGGAATCAATGCAATGATAACATCCCTCATAATCTTCTGTGTACTCTCACCGCTCTTAACATGCGGTGAAGAGCCGGCTATCAGGTTAATTTCCATTCCCCTAATTCCCTCCCTTTTCTCTGTTGGACATTTTCCTCAGCTCCGCCTTGGCCTGGCGTATGGATTGCGTCAGGTGCCTTGATGCAGGGCATATATAAGAGCACGAACCGCATTCCATGCAATCGTTGGGATGATACTTTTCAAGCTCCTCAAGATTCCCTCTCATGACATTCGAATTGATATATAGCGGGAGCAATGACATAGGACACACAAGAACGCATCTCCCGCAACGGATACAAACCGACTCGGGTTTCTCCTGTGCCTGCCGGTCAGTCAATGCTAAAAGGGCGTTGTTTTGCTTCAACACAGAGCTCTCGAGTGTATATTGAGCCACGCCCATCATCGGCCCACCCATAATAATTTTTCGCGGCTCCTCAATAAAGCCCCCGCAAAAATCAAATACCTCTTGTAGCGGTGTTCCTATAAGCACTTCCACATTCAT
>JAAYBT010000032.1 GCA_012730015.1 Clostridiaceae bacterium | reverse complement strand
ATAGTATTTTGTGGTGTCCACTTTATGGCTGAAAGTGCCAAGCTGCTCTCCCCTGAGAAAATTGTTCTGCTTCCTGAAATTGATGCCGGATGCCCCATGGCAGATATGGTAACTGCCGAAGCATTGAGGGAAGAAAAAAAGAAATATCCTAACGCAGCCGTGGTCTGCTATATCAACACAACTGCCGAGGTAAAGGCCGAGTGCGATATTAGCTGTACCTCCTCAAATGCAGTAAAGGTCATAAGGTCCCTTGAACAGGAGGAGATACTCTTTGTTCCCGATTGCAATCTTGGCGCCTATGCTGCAAAGCAGCTTCCGGAGAAGAGGATTATTCCATGGAAGGGCTTTTGCCCGACCCATCACAGAGTCAGGGCTGAGGACGCAATAAAGGCAAAGGAGCTGCACCCGGATGCAATGCTTCTGGTTCATCCCGAATGTAGGCCGGAGGTAGTGGAGTTGGCCGATTTTGTTGGAAGCACCAAGCAAATCATTGAATATGCGGCTGCCAGCGACTCGGATAAATTTATTATCGGAACGGAATTGGGCATTCTACATAAGCTAAAGAAGGATAGTCCCAACAAGCGTTTTTATATGCTTTCAACAGCCTTTGTTTGTCCGAATATGAAGAAGACAACGCTTCAAAGCGTATATGAAGCCTTGAAGGACATGAAGTACGACATCACACTCGATGAAGCAATCAGCGAGAAGGCCAGACTTCCTCTGGACAGAATGCTGCAGGTGTAGCTATAGTTGTAGCTAAAGGTGTAGTGCTATAAGCACCCGGAAGGCAAAGAGTAATGGGTCTTACAGGCGCAACAAGAATTAACTAAAATATGTCAAAGCGAAAGAAGGATAAACAAAGTGGATCAGCAAGCATTGAACCAGCATAGATATTTGGTGGATTTTGATACAAGAGACATTCAAAAGGAATACCATGATGTTATTATAATAGGAAGTGGAATCGCAGGAGTCTACACTGCCCTCGAGATTCCCGAGGAATATGACATAGCCATTTTAACAAAGGAAACACTTGATATAAGCAATTCAGTCCTGGCACAGGGTGGAATCGCCGTGTCTCTGGACAAGAAGGACTCGCCGGAGCTGCATTTAAAGGATACTCTTTACGCAGGCGCAGGTCTGTGTGACGAAGACACGGTCAGGGTGCTGGTAAATGAAGCAGCCCAAAACGTTGAACGGCTGTGTAAATTCGGAGTTAATTTCGATAAAACTCCCAAGCAGGAGCTTTCCCTGGGCAGAGAAGCAGCCCACAGCATGAACAGAATCATTCATGCAGGGGACACTACAGGCAAGGAGGTTTTGGATAAGCTCATACTATCAGTAAGGCATCACTCCAATATCGAGATACGCGAAAGATGCTTTGTGATTGATTTACTCACCGAGGACGGCGCATGCAAAGGTGTATTGACCTATGACGAGGATGCGGATTGTCTCAAGCTATACCTGTCCAACATCGTTGTTTGTGCCACAGGCGGCTTTGGGCAGCTCTACAGCAACACCACCAACCCCGAGGTAGCCACAGGTGACGGTGTATGCATGGCATACCGGGCCGGAGCGGAATTGACGGACCTGGAATTTATTCAGTTCCATCCCACTGTACTGTTTCACCCGGAAAATAAAAGCTTCCTTATATCAGAAGCGGTGCGCGGAGAAGGCGGCCTGTTGAAGAACAAAAACGGCAAGCGCTTCATGCCCGAATATCATTCCTTGAACGAGCTGGCTCCCAGAGACGTTGTTTCCCGCTCGATTTTTGAGGAAATGAAGAAAACAGGCTCAGACTGCGTCTATGTGGATATTACCTTCAAAGGGAAGGAATACCTTGAAAACAGATTTCCTAATATATATAAGACATGCCTGGGCTATGGAATTGACATATCAAAGGACATGATACCCGTAGCACCCGCCGAGCACTACTGCATGGGCGGAATCCGGGCTGATGTCCACGGAAGGACCAACATAAGAGGTTTCTATACCTGCGGCGAGACCGCCAGTAATGGTATACACGGCGCAAACAGGCTGGCCAGCAATTCACTGCTGGAAGGACTCGTATTCGGGCGATTGATTGCACTCCAAATAGAAGAAATGCTAATATGCAGCGGCAGGAGTGTCAAGCTCGCGGACATTGTACATAATACCTCACGCAAGCCCCTGGCTTTTAACAAGACTGACGCCATAGCCGATATTCAGGATGAAATGACTAGGAATGTGGGCATCATAAGAGATGAAAAGGGCTTGTCGGCTGCGCTAAAGAAGGTCTCGTCCTATGAACAGAAAATCATTGATATGAAAAATGAGACAATCACTGATTGCGAATTGCAGAATATTACACTTCTATCCAGACTGGTCATAGAATCTGCGCTGGAGCGGGAAGAAAGCCGCGGTGCACATTTCCGCTCAGACTTCGACAAAACCGACGACGAGAAGTGGATGAGGCACATCATCAAGAAAATTGATTAGGAAAGGCTTATTCGATGTAACCATAATTAAACTTAGCTGCACAATATATATTGATATACTTTCACACATACCCGCAATGTATTGTGCTGCGGAACTCAAAACATGTAACATCGCAAAATGCCCCAGGAGGTAGCTATGCCGGACAAATTGTACACGGATGACCTGATTATAAATGCGCTTAAGGAGGATATGCCCTTCGGGGACATTACCACCGACAACACGGTAAAGCCCGGAACCCGCACCAAGGCTGTTCTTATTGCAAAGGAAGAGCTGGTTGTGGCCGGGACAGAAATATTTGAGAGAGTATTTATGCTCATGGACGAGGGTACAGCATTCAAATGGCATGCCCAGGACGGCGACAGGGTGACAAAAGGATTTGTATTTCTGGAATTCGAGGGCGATGCCTCTGTATTGTTGAAGGGCGAGAGGACAGCGCTGAACATCCTGCAGCACATGTCGGGAATAGCAACGAAGACGGCTGAATTTTGCCTAAGGGTAGAGGATCTGCCGGTAAAAATAGTTGATACCAGAAAAACCATGCCCGGACTAAGACAGCTTGAGAAATACGCGGTTCGCGCCGGAGGCGGCAGCAATCACAGGTTCTGCCTCTCGGACGGGGTACTGATTAAGGATAATCACATCAAGGCCGCCGGCGGCATCACACAGGCGGTGAAGCAGGTCAGGGCCGGAATTCAGCACACTGTCAAAATAGAAGTGGAAGCCGAGACGCTTGAGCAGGTAGCCGAAGCGTTGGAGGCGGGGGCCGATATAATCATGTTCGACAACATGAACCCCGAAATGATGAAGCAGGCCGCAAAGCTAGTAGGCGGGCGGGCTCTTACAGAGGCATCCGGTGATGTCAATCTGGACAGGGTACGCGATGTAGCACTCACGGGAGTAGACCTGATTTCCGTCGGAGAGCTAACGCATACTGTGAAAGCCGCGAATATTAGCATGAGATTTGTGTAAAATCCATGTTAAATTTGTTAATTCATTGTTAAGACAGGGTGTAATGACAACCTGTGGATAAACCCGATGGTTATCCACAGGTTTTTCGCTTAGAAAAAGGAATAAATTTCAAATAATCCTTGAAAGCTTGAAAAGTCAACGTTACAGAAATTCTGGGGCAAAAAATGTTTTCCACAGCCATGTGGAAAAGTGGGTGAAAACCTCTCTAATTACTAATTTCATCGCAAATACAGCTGTTGATAATATCAAAATATGGTTCATAAATATCTTTCACTATCTTCGGAGAAAATAGAATTGTATGATTATCTGATTAATATTATAAGGAGGATAATACAATGAAGGTAAAAGATGTTATGACTAGGAATGTAGCGTATATAAAGCCCGATGCATCGGTTTTTGACGCAGCCAGCATCATGCAGCAAAACAACATTGGCTCTCTCCCGGTTGTTAGCGATCAGTCTGGAGTCGTGGGGATTGTCACCGACAGGGACATTGTGGTAAGAAATGTTATCACGGCTTCAGATCCCAAAACTACACCGGTCAGTAATATAATGACAACCAACATTTCCACCGTCACGCCGGACACAGAGATGGAGCATCTGGGCGCTCTCATGGCAAGCAAACAAATAAGAAGGATACCTGTTGTGGATAATAATGCGCTGGTTGGCATCGTGGCGCTGGGTGACCTGGCTACAGACAGGCGTTTTGATATTGAGGCGGCAGTAGCCCTGACGGATATATCAAAGCCCTGCAAGTAGTATTGCGCAAATAGCATCAAATGTAGTTTAAGCAAAGCAAGTACAGTTCCAAGGCTTAAGTAAGTAAGCAGTGGTTTAGCTAAGTCCGTAAGCAATTGTTTACGCAGGTCCGCAAAGAATGGTTTAAGCTAGAGCGGAAGGTTACTATTATAAAGATACTATCATATAAGTAGCTTTAGATATGGCGGAGAAGCTATATGGCAGAATAATAGCTTCTTCTGCCATAATAAATAGCTTAGCTCATGCCCGGGCAGGTCACAGAATTATAGTTGCAAACTTGATTGAGTAGATGTCGCACATCATTATGTCATCAGAATCAATCGGTCTAAGCAAGATATAGCTGGCGCCGACACCCAGCAATGTACCGGTCCGATCCGTCAAAAGATTCGTCCCGATCAGGAACTCTACCCTGAGCCTTCTGCCTATTTGTGTCCTAAGGAAGCCGGGCGTAAACAGGGGGTTCTCCACTGTTACAGGTACTTGCGGTGTGTGATTGGCTACAACCCCCTGCATAGGGCCTGTGGGAACAGCGGCTGAGCCGGCACCGCCAGCAGGAACACCTGTGGGTAGAGAAGACATAGGCTGCTGCAATCCCATGGTTACACCGCCACATGTCGTCCCCTGCTGAAAGCCTCCAAAGGGACTGGTGTAAGGCACCATCGGCTGCTGAGCGCCCATATAGGGGCCAATCTGTGAATTATCCGTTTTATATGGCATATAATCATCCTCCAAACATTTTAGCTTCATATTATTAATACATCAGGTTTGATAATACAAGGAAGTCGGCTGATAGAAGCAATGCTGTGAAATTCTGTTGAACAGGCTGCCGGAGCCATTCCTGGGGAAGACAGCTTCACATTCGGGGCTGAAAGGATTGTAATACCACAAGCAGGGCGCAACCTCGGTCAGCACATTGCCTGCTAAAGCCCAGTCCGCAACATCATAGTGAATCTGTTCGGCAGGGATGTTAAATACATTCTGGGGATTTACCTGCCCATAGACCTCTGTCATCATGCAGGTGAACTGAAAAGGCTGCTCAATAACTCTGCGTAAATCTCCCAGGCCGACTCGCTGATATTCGCCATCCGCCACATGGACTCTGTTCATAACAACCGTCGCCACAGCCTCCATGCCTGTCATGCCTTCTCCTTCGGCCTCACACCGAATGAGTCTTGCAAATAACTCTCTGTTAGTCAAAAACAAACACCTCCCGGGTGTTCTCATATTTCAAAACATAATATAGTATATTAACATAAGTCATAATTGGTAACCTTTATAGGAAGATTATGCGCCTTAACTTTGATAAAAGTTCTGTTTACGGGATACTATAATAATGTACGCTGTTAATAGGCATCACCTTAAAAAGGAGGCGTTACTGTGAGTAGACACGGGAGCTTAATGTCGGATCGGCTGAAGCACGAAATCGCAAAAGAACTTGGCGTCTATAGTACGGTAGAGAAAGAGGGCTGGGGTTCTGTTTCTTCCAGAGACTGTGGCAATATAGTCAAAAAGGCCATAGAAATGGCTGAAAGAAACCTTGAGACTAAATAGCCTCTTTTCCAGCGTTACGAAGAACCGGTGAAAAAGCCGGTTCTTTCTGATTTCATATTTCCAATCTTGTACAAATAGTGCTTGAAACGCCGTTGGACTGATGATATAATGTAATTGCTAAAATCTGGGGAGGTTCTCAGGCAATAGCACCCGGATAGGACGCATTATCATTGCATCTAACCAGTGGACATTACCCGGCAAAAGTGCCCTGAAATGGCAGTATTGCTTTGTTGCAAATCTGTTACAATTTCTTTACACTTGGCTTGGATATGTTGACTGGCAAAAATGTCGGTGATATAATCAATTTGAATTCAGAGGGGTGAAGCTTGCCCTTGCTGAATAAAGTTGTAAGGCGGGTCGGGTTATCAATCAAGGGAGAGGCGTAGCCCGACTTATCAAAGAAGCCTATCCCAAAAATTTACGAGGAGGATTTGAGAGTATGAGAAATCTCAAAAAGTTACTTGCAGTTATCGTAAGTGTATGCGTGCTTGCTACATTTGCGCTTCCTGCATTCGCTGCTGAGACT
>JAAYBT010000243.1 GCA_012730015.1 Clostridiaceae bacterium | reverse complement strand
TGCAGATCAATCTGCGAAGAAATAACATTTGAAAGTATTTTCCTTCCATTAACCACTACTGCCGCTGATGTCTCATCGCAGCTTGTCTCAATGCCCAATGTGATTATATCTTTATTATCTTTATCTTTGTATTGCAACGAAAACACCCGCTCTCCTATGCTTCACAAGGCCAACTACTCTATTAGTCCAGCAAGCCTTTTCAACTAACCTTTTACTATAGTATGATAGCCTAAATAGGGTTCTTTTACAAGCAATGAGCCAAATTAGGCTGTCATAATTTCACAACGAATCTTTGGATAAAAAAAACATGGAGTTTCGGCTCCATGTCCCCATAAATAGGAGAAACGCTAATGTTCACAAAAATTGTATCAAAAGTCCATAAGAAATAATATAGTCAATTAAGCCTTTATTCTTATGAGCAAATCGTCCTATACCAGCGACCTGAGCCCTATCTGAGCAAATAGACCGCTATTACGATTGCCCCCAAAATGAAGCGATAGACAGCAAATATCCCGAAACCCTTGCGTTTCAAGTATCCTAGTAAAAACTTGATGCTTAATAAACCAACGACAGCCGAAGTCACAATTGCTACAGCGAAGGGTAATGCTTCCACAGATACATTAACAATATCCTTTGCCTTGTACAAACCGCTCAGCAGAATAAAGGGTGTAGAAAGCAGGAAAGTGAATCGGGCGGCATCCTCCCTTTTGATTTTCAAGGCTCTGCCCGTAGCCATTGTAATCCCTGACCTTGACACACCGGGGATCATAGCCAGGCCCTGGGAGACACCTATCAGAAGGCTTCTTTTGGGGCCGACATCCTTCAGCTCCACTTCAGATTTGGAGTATCTGTCAGCTATGTAGATTACAAAGCCCATGACAATAAGCGCTATACCTATTAGCAGCGGATTTCTGAATACAGTCTCGATGTATTCTTCAAAAATCAACCCCAGTATACCGCCGGGAATACATGCCAGCACAAGGCACCAGAAAAGCTTTCCATCGCTTGATTTCACATCAGTCAGGCCTGCTTTAATTAACCTTATCCAGTCTTTCCAAAAGAAAACGGCTACTGCAACAAGCGTCCCCATATGTAGCGCAATATCAAAGGCAAGCCCCGGATCCTCCCATCCAAATAACCACGGAGCCAAAACAATATGTGCCGTGCTTGATATTGGCAGAAACTCGCCTAGCCCTTGAACAATGCCATAAATAATTGCTTCCAGTAAACTCATTCAAAATCCCCCTAGCTACATTTGCTTTTATTTTGGTTTTCGCTGACCCTGCTGTCCCGCGTCCATTTGGCATTTCACACCAATTCATCCCGAAAGCCTTACCTAGGCTGCCTCATCCTCATAATAGCGCGGAACATAGTAGTTGTCATCCTTCTTAACAAAGGGTCTTTCCTCCTCAGGAAGGGACCAGAGGCCTCTGCCTTCCTCTATTGCCCTTGTCTGAAGAGTGTTGAAGTAATCCCTGTGTACAGTGTTTGGCTTAACAGAATTCACCCTTGCAAGCCCTTCTGTTATCAGAATAACATTTGCACATGCCCCGTCCTCTAGTATTACATAGGCCAGAAGCCTGTCATAATTATCCCACAAATCCTTCTCAAAGAGCAGCCGCACCTCTTTCCCCAGGACCAACTGCTCAAGCCTTTCTGATGCTTGCTTCCCAAAGGGCTGCTCCTTCACATTTTCTTTAACTGATTCCGGTGTGTCTACGCATAAAAGGCGTACCCTGTATTCCTCGCCCTCATATTCCGCCCTAACCGTGTCACCGTCAACAACACGCTTAACTACTGCCTTTATGTAGCCACCAGGTACTAATCCTTCAAGCTCGGTCACCCTAATCGGGCTTTCCCCGGCTTCTTCATTTACACCGGTATTGTCATTAGCATTTGCGTCGGAATGTTCCTGCGTATCGTCATGTGCCTGTGTGTCGGTATAGGCCTGTGCATTTGTATCTGAACCTGTACCTGTCAGCTCATCAGCTATCTGAGTGTTTTGCGGATTCAATAAGCCATATACCGCAATAATAATTAGTATTATTCCTACAACTATTATAGAACCTTTCCTGGAACCCTTCCTCATACATCCTCCGGTCATTCAGCCGGCATTGCCTTTGGCTGCCTGTGAATTTTCTTTTAATCATAACACATCGCGCCCTGGCAATAAAGTCTCAGAATAGTGCTAAGCAGCTGGTCGGCAGAGCAGGAAGCACTCTCTCCAAAACAGTACTGACGATACTTATATAGCACACCATTCAAAAAATACTACAGCGTAAAGCCCTGCAGACCTTATACTGTAGTATATATAAGCGTAAAATTGAAATATGTCTGAAATGAACTAGAAGCTTTTTTCGACGGCAGGGGATGCCGCCAGTATGGGAACAACAGGCATCTGGATGGGCATCTCATCTGCCTGTCCGGCAATCTGCGAACCAAATGTCTGCTTAATGACCTGCGAAATATCATCTACCGGTATGACATCGATTCCAATGCCGACAAAGGTCTCCTGCCAATTTTCCCTGGGCACAAGAACCTTCTTGATACCGGCAAGCTTAGCCGCTTCCACCTTTGCAGCAACACCTCCCACAGGCTTGACACAGCCGCGTATGGATAATTCGCCTGTCATGGCAATGTCAGTACCCACAGGAATGTTAAGCACTGCCGAATAGATTGCCATTGTTATAGCTATCCCCGCCGATGGCCCATCAATCGGAATGCCTCCCGGGAAATTCAAATGTATATCATATTCCTTCGCATCTATTTGCATAAACTTCTTCAAAACCGTGAGCGCATTCTCCACCGATGCCTTGGCAGAGCTTGATCTTCTGAGCTTGTGGCCATGCCCGCTCATCTCTTCCTCCTCTACGATGCCCGTAACCTTGATGGACCCTTTCCGTGATGATGCCTTCATGGCCGTCACTTCAATATCTATGACAATCCCTGTTGCACTGCCGAATACAGCCAGCCCGTTCATGCAGCCTACCTGTTTTTCCTCGGCACTTATTTTCTTGTCAATCCTGGGGCTGTAATGCCCGAACTCAACAACCCACTCTACGTCCTTGCGGGAAATAAAGCCCCTACCCTCCACCTGTACTACACCACCGGCAATTTGTATGATATTCACTGCATCTCTACCATTTTGGGCATAATTTGCGATTAGCCCGCCTACTCCATCCTCGATTCGGAAACCCCCTCTAACCGCAGCATTACAGGCAATCGTAGCAATTTCATCCCTCGTTAGGGGCCTAAAATAGATCTCAACACATCTGGAACGAAGCGCCGGCGGCATGTCCTCCGCCGTCCTTGTGGTAGCACCCACAAGCCTGAAGTCTGCCGGCAGGCCCTTTTGGAAAATTTCATGTATGTGCGCCGGTATGTTCATATCCTCTGAGCTGTAATAGGCACTTTCCAGGATGACCTTACGATCCTCCAATACCTTAAGTAGCTTATTCATCTGTATGGGATGAAGCTCCCCAATCTCATCAATGAAAAGTATGCCTCCATGAGCCTTTGTCACGGCTCCGGACTTAGGCTGAGGAATGCCGGCTGCTCCGTATGCACCTGCCCCTTGATATATGGGATCATGTACCGACCCAATTAGAGGATCTGCAATGCCTCGCTCATCAAAACGCAAGATAGTTGCATCCACCTCTACGAATTTGGACTCCTTCTGAAACGGACAAATAAGCATTTGCTTTGCCTCTTCCAGAATAACTCTGGCAGCCGCAGTTTTTCCTATACCGGGAGGCCCATAAATAATAACATGCTGTGGGTTTGGTCCGCACAATGCCGCCCTCAAAGCCTTCAGTCCCTGCTCCTGTCCAACAATATCAGCTATGCAGGCCGGCCTGGTCTTCTCCGACAAGGGCTCCGTCAGCTTTATTTCCTTTAGCTTTCGAAGCTTCTCCAATTCCTTTCTCGACTCCTTTTCTATGGCAGTTTTATTACCCTGCTGAGATTTTAAAAGGTTAAGAAAATAGATACCTATAATTACTGAAAAGAAAAACTGTATGATCAGAAAGGTATTGGTTAGCATTCCATCTCCTCCTCGGGTGCTGTTATCAAGGCTTTTGTCCTATCAAATAATAGTATTTACGATAAGTATAAAATTATCCACGAAAGGAGGATTAGATGTTTATTGCGCTGCGGAACTCGAAACATGATACATCATAAAATGCTCAAAGGGGTACTCCGGTAATAGCATACACTACCAGAAGTACCCCCCACACTTTACATTGAGTCATTTTTGCTCAAAAACATGAGCCTGAACTCGCCTATCCTAACTTGCGCTTTCCTTCTTAACTCTTGACTTCTTACCGCTCGACTTCTTCAAGGGCTTCCTGTTCTCGTTAATAACGAAATTCGGATGCACAAGCGATTCGACGGTTTCCTTTGTAATAATGCATTTCTCAATATTCGTCTCGGATGGAATGTCATACATCACATCCAGCATAGTCTCCTCAATAATAGCTCTCAAGCCTCTTGCGCCGGTATTGCGCGCCATCGCCTTGTCTGCAATCGCTTCAAGAGCCCCCGCTTCAAACTCCAGCAAGGTGTCATCCAATTCGAACAGCTTCTGATACTGCTTAACCAAGGCATTTTTGGGCTCGGTCAGTATTTGTACCAAGGCCTGCCTGTCAAGGGAGCCCAATGTTACTATGATTGGAAGCCTGCCGACAAATTCAGGTATAAGCCCAAACTTAAGAAGATCCTGAGGCAATATCTGTGATAATACTTCCCCGATATCCTTCTCCTTTTTGCTCTCCACCTTAGCTCCAAAGCCAATAGCTCTGGTACCTACTCTGTTTTGAATTATCTTTTCAATACCATCAAAGGCGCCTCCGCAGATGAAAAGAATGTTGGTGGTATCAATCTGAATAAACTCCTGATGAGGATGCTTTCTACCACCCTGAGGCGGCACCGAAGCCGTAGTACCCTCAAGTATCTTAAGCAATGCCTGCTGGACACCTTCGCCGCTGACATCTCTTGTAATGGATGGATTCTCGGACTTTCTGGCTATTTTATCGATCTCATCGATATAAATAATGCCTTTCTCCGCCCTTTCAATGTCATAATCGGCAGCCTGTATCAGCTTCAGCAAAATGTTCTCAACATCCTCGCCCACATAGCCGGCTTCTGTCAACGATGTAGCATCGGCAATAGCAAATGGTACATTCAGCAGCCTTGCAAGGGTCTGAGCAAGCAAGGTCTTACCTGAGCCGGTAGGCCCAAGCATAACAATATTGCTCTTTTGGAGCTCCACATCACCGGACTTCACATCAGCGCCAATTCTCTTATAATGATTGTACACTGCTACAGCAAGCGATTTCTTCGCCGCCTCCTGTCCAATGACATACTGATCCAGAATCGCTTTAATATCCTTCGGCTTGGGTATATCGCTGATCTCGGCATCAACCTTTATGTCTTCGAATTCTTCCTCAATTATCTCCGAACAAAGCTCAATGCACTCGTCACAAATATATACACCGGGGCCTGCTACCAGCCTCTTAACCTGTTCCTGAGTTTTGCCACAGAAGGAGCATTTAAGCTGCTTCTTCTCATCATATCTGGCCATATTTCACCCCATCTATTTCTTTCTGATCATAATATCGTCAATAAGGCCGTAAGCTTTAGCATCCTCGGCCGACATGAAGAAGTCCCTTTCAACATCCGCCTCTATCTTTTCAAGGGGCTGCCCGGTCCTCTCACTTAAAATGGTGTTCAGCTTATTCTTAATTTTTAAAAGCCATTCGGTTCTAATCTTTATATCTGTGGCCTGCCCCTGCGCTCCACCCAGCGGCTGATGAATCATAATCTCGCTGTTGGGAAGAGCAAACCTTTTCCCTTTTGTTCCGGCCGCCAGTAAAAAAGCCCCCATGCTTGCTGCCATACCCACACAAATCGTCTGCACATCTGCCTTAACATGCTGCATTGTATCATATATTGCAAAACCCGCCGTAACAGAACCTCCGGGGCTATTAATGTACAACTGTATGTCCTTATCCGGGTCGACTGAATCAAGGTAAAGCATCTGCGCTACTACGAGGCTTGCCGTGACATCATTGACCTCATCACTTAGCATAATAATTCTTTCCTTGAGCAGCATGGAGAAAATATCATAAGAACGCTCTCCTCTGTTAGACTGTTCAACAACTATTGGTACTAAACTCATAATATTTCTCCCCTTTTCTTCTCTATATTATTATATCGTACTGTATAATATACGGCATAAACAAGGATTTGTTTAGCCTCCTTATTGTTTCCCACAAAAAACATAAAATAAACCTTTCCTAAATGAGCTTTGCGTTATCAAGCAGGAAATCAACAGTCTTTCTTGCAACCAAAGTGCTTCTGATATATTCTATATCATCCGGTTTCAAATGTTGCCTGAATTCTTCCTCAGGCTGCTTGTAATTTTCAGCTAATTTCTTTATTTCCTCATCGGTATCCTCCTGGGTCGGAACAATACCTTCCACAATACCGACCTTTTCAATAACAAGCTGTGTCTTCACTTCCTGCTCTGCTCTCTGTTTGAATTGTTCCCTGAAAGCAGCCATATCCATACCCATGATTTCAAGGTATTTACTTAACTCCAATCCCTGATAACGTAATCTCATACTAAAATCATAAATCAGGTCTTCAATACGGTTATCAATCATTACAGTAGGGATATCGATGGTAGCATTTTCAACTACCTTATTGACCACGTTGTCCTCGTTCTCATGGTGTGCCTTATGCTCCGCACTCTCGAGCAGCTTCTTTCTAAGGTCAGCTTTGTACTCGTCCAATGTGTCAAATTCGCTGACATCCTTTGCAAACTCATCATCCAGCTCAGGCAACTCCTTCAGCTTTATTTCATTGACCTTTACCTTGAAAACAGCCGGTTTACCAGCCAGCTCCTCACTGCCGTAGTCTTCGGGGAATGTCACATTGACATCCTTCTCTTCCCCTGCGGCAACGCCTATGAGCTGGTCCTCAAAGCCGGGGATAAAGGAACCGGAGCCGATTACAAGGCTGTAATCCGTGCCCTTGCCGCCCTCAAATGCCACATCATCAATGAAGCCCTCAAAGTCAATGACTGCGGTATCACCGGATGCTACCGGCCTGTCATCAATGCTTATGAGCCTCGAGTTCGTATCGCGTACCCTGTCAATTTCCTTATCAAGATCCTCATCAGTAACAAGCGCAGTAGCCTTCTGGACCTCTACGCCCTTGTACTGTCCGAGCTCAACCTCAGGCTTCACTGTAACCGTAGCCGTAAAAATAAATGTCTGTCCCTTACCAATCTGCTCTATATCAATCTCAGGCTTGTCCACGGGGTGAATATCCTGCTCTTCAACCGCCTGGTCATATGCCTCAGGACAAATCACATTAATTGCATCCTCATAAAGAACCTGTTCGCCATAGAACTTTTCTACCATGTGTCTAGGCGCCTTACCCTTGCGGAAACCAGGTATGCTAAATCTGTTCGCGTTCTTTGCAAAGGCCTTCTGAAGTCCCTGATCAAACTTCTCCGAATCGACCTCTATTACCAGCTTAACCATGTTTTTCTCTAAATTCTCTACTTTAACCTGCATCTGTTTTATTCTCCTTATTCATTAAAATACGGTCAAAAAAGTGATCTTGCCACAGCAAAATCGTATACATTATAACACATACAATTTTGTAAAGCCAATACATTGAATGCATTAATTTCATCCTACCCTAACAGGGCAGAAGGCTAAGTGGTCTGCCGCCACCAATCTAAAGTCTATCCCTTCCCTTAATCCCTCAATAGCGCCTCTGCCTGCCTGTCCATGAAGATGTCCGTATATGCACGTATCCACCTGATACCCTTGCATTATTCCCAAAAAATCCGAAAAAACGCCCTTTGAGTTGAAGGGTGGGAAATGAAGCGCAACAATGATGCTGCTATGCTCATTAGCCGAGGCATTCTTTAGCGAAAGCTCAAGTCGCTGCAGCTCCCTTTGATAAATTTTTGTATCCTCCGCAGTGAAGTCATCCTCTCCTGGTATGTTCCAGCCTCTTGTCCCGCAGACAGCTGTTCCTTCAATAATAAAGCTGTTGTTATGCATAAAAACGATGGAGGGAAAACCGTTTTCATCTAAAAATTTATTTAGCTTGCTGGACGTTGTCCACCAATAGTCGTGATTTCCCTTCGAAATAATCTTTTTGCCGGGCAGGCGATTTATAAAGTTGAAGTCCTCATAAGCCTCATCCAGATAAGTTGCCCATGAAATATCTCCGGGTATGATAACAAAGTCATCCTCCCCCACAAGACGGCGCCAGTTTTCCTCCAGCCTATCCATATAGCCGGCCCACCTGTCACCAAATACATCCATGGGTTTGTCAACGCTAAGTGCGAGGTGAAGATCTGAAATTGCGTAAATTGCCATCGCCTAAAAACTCCTTACTTTACTCAGCTTTTTACAGTGTCGTTTAATTAAAAAAGTCATACACCTTACGGGCCACTGTCTCGCTTATGCCTTCAACGGCTTGCAGGTCGTCAATCCCCGCCTGCTTGATTCGGCTTATGGAGCCAAAATGCTTGATCAATGCCTTCTTGCGTTTAGGCCCAACACCCTCTATTTCATCAAGCACGGACTTATTATACCTCTTTGCCCTAAGGTCCTTATTATATCCCAGAGCAAAGCGATGGGCTTCATCCTGTATCGACGTTACAAAGCGCAGCACGAGGAGATTATCCGCCAAATCAATCTCTCGGCCGGGCAGCACCAGACCTCTTGTGCGATGCTTGTCATCCTTTACCATACCCACATGCGGGATTGTAATCTCCAGCTCGGATAGCACCTGACCAATGGCATTAACGTGTCCCAGTCCGCCATCAAGCATTATCAGGTCGGGAAGACGGCTGAATTTCTTGTCAGACTCGCTCTTTTCCGCCTCCACATGCTTAAACCTCCTGAACAGAACCTCCTGCATGGCAGCATAGTCGTTCTGTTTATCCGCCGAATTTATCTTAAAACGCCTGTACTCTTTCTTTGCAGGCAGTCCCTTTTCAAACACAACCATGGATGCTACAACCTCCGAGGTACCCGTGTTTGATATGTCGTATGCCTCCAGTCTTTCCGGTGCCTGCTTTAGCCCAAGCAGCTCTGACATGCCCCTGAGCCCCTCCTGCCCTGAATCACCACCGCTGACTCGGGCATTAAATCGATCAAGCTCGATCCTGGCATTCTCCGACACCATTTCTACAAGATGCATTTTTTCTCCTCTTTTAGGCACCCTCAAATGGACTCTTCCGCCCCTTTGCGAACCGAGCCACTCCTCAATCACATCCAAATCTTCGGGCTCGGCGGCTATAACAATTTCGCCAGGTATCATTGTAGCAGTACTATAAAACTGCTTTAGGAAGGAAGAAGCTAATTCATTCAGCTCAACCTCTCCAGTCCCCTCTATGATGAAGAATTCCCTACCGAGTAGCTTTCCTCCCCTAACGAAAAACACCTGTACACAAGTATCGGTCTTGCTCGCTGCAAAGCCCACAATATCTTGATCCTTTCCCGCGAGAGACAGCACCTTCTGTTCCTCTGTAATATGCCTGAGGCTGGACAGCTTATTTCTTAGGGAAGCAGCCCTTTCAAAATCAAGCTCCTCTGCCGCCTCCAGCATCTGCTGCTCCAGCTTTCCGATGACCATATCCTGTTTACCATCGAGAAAGGAGCATACATCATTCATTACCGCCCTATATTCCTCTTTATCTACATTACCCATACACAGTCCCAGACATTGATTTATATGGTAATTAAGGCATGGTCTGCGCTTACCAATGTCTCGCGGTAACACGCGCTTGCAGGTCTTTATGGGGAATATTTTTTTGATCAGATTCATGGTTTCCCGAACGGAAAACACATTTGAATAAGGCCCGAAGTATTTCGCACCATCCTTATCTACTCGCCTGGTCATGAGGATGCGGGGATATTCCTCATTCATTGTAATTTTGATATAAGGATAGTTCTTGTCGTCCTTAAGAAGGATATTGAACTTCGGCCTTAGCTCCTTTATTAAGTTGCATTCGAGGATGAGGGACTCAAGTTCAGTATCAGTGACGATATACTCAAATTCGCTTATTTTCGCCACCATAGCGGCTACCTTGGGAGTATGAGCCGCACCAGACTGAAAATACTGCCTTACCCTGCTTTTTAGCACCCTGGCTTTCCCAACATAAATAATGGTGCCACTTTCGTCCTTCATAAGATAGACGCCCGGTTTGTCGGGAAGTTTTTTCAACTCTTCCTGTAAGTCAAACATTCTCTATTTAATCTCACCCATATCCGACAGAAGATATTCCTCCAACTCTGCGGCAGCCTCAGCCTCATCGTCGCCTTCAACGGAGAGGTTTATTGCTGCACCTTTTCCAATACCTAAAGACAATACTCCAAGCAAGCTTTTTGCATTTGCCTTTCTCTCATTCTTGGTAATCCATATGCTGGACTTGTATTTCGACGCCTTTTGTATAAATATTGCTGCCGATTTGGACTGTAATCCGGCTGTATTCTGTATCACTATTTCCTTAGCAATCATTACTAACCTCCAAACTTTATTGTTCCCCTCTACCCATTCTATTTACATTAGCATATTTGGTATACATTATATCATGAATTCG
>JAAYBT010000242.1 GCA_012730015.1 Clostridiaceae bacterium | reverse complement strand
TCTGCCCTATTTGCCCTAAATAGACTATATTGGAATGCAGCCTGGGTGTCAAGTGACCTATCCTAGCAATGTGGATTTGATGGAAAACTTATCAGGCCATGTGGAAAAGCTGTGGACAAAGGAAAAGCAACTTGCAGTATCCCGTTGGAGTAGATACAAAAAGACCGTCATCATTTGACAGTCTTTTTAGGGCACATTTCCAATTCAGCATAGCTTAATACTCATGGACCTTTTTATATTGGCCTTCGGACTTTTCCATGCTGTATTTTCTTCCTTGAGCTTTCATTTGAGAATCGTAGCTTGTATCAACAACAATCCATTCTCCGCTTTCACTGTCATAGATTTCATTCCATGCATGATAGCCTGTTACCAGAGGAGAATAGCCCTTTATCAGCTTGGCAGGTATCCCCAGGCTCCTGAGCATCGCTGCCAGAGTGGCCGAGAAATCATAGCATATGCCCTTTCCATCGGCAAGAGTTTCATCTATATTGGGAAGGTAGGTTGTGGTCAATTTATTAAGCTTACTGTAGTCATATTGAACATTGCTTATAAGATATTGGTAGAGGGCATTTATTTTTTCCCTATCTGTTTTCATTCCCGCTGTAAGCTCGCCAGCCTTCTTTATGGCTTGCATTTCATTGTTCCAGTTGATGTTTTGCACAGATGCCAGATAAACACTATTGTCATCCGCTAAATCCAGCTCAAGAGCCTTAGTTGAAACATATTTATAGCTTGTACCTTGGATGTTTTCCAGAACGCTGACCTTGTAGGCTCCCCCCCCCATTTGAAGAGGAAAGCTCTCCGTCGTTCCGTCATTCTTTAAATCATAAGTAAGCCTTTTCCCGTCTTTCTCTACTGCGACCTTAAGTCTGTTGCTGGATCCGGAATCAAAGCTTATGGCGACAATGCCACTTTCAAGCTGAGTTGTATCAAACAGGGGTGCAGGAGCTGCACTGGTAATCGATACGCTTGTAACCAGTATAACTACTGTAATTAACGACACTAAAAGCTTCTTCATAATACTCTTCCCCTTCGGTAGCTGGCTGCCAATTACTGATTCCCTTTGAGAGTCTGTAATAAGGCCCTTTAGCTTTGCGTCTCGGATTTTCATCCGGTTTGCCATTATCGTGATGGAGCTGTATGAGCTTCTCGTGCGGCTTGTCCTTTTTCAAGCCAAATAAAAAACTTCCCTTTCGGTAGCTGGCTGCCAATTACTGATTCCCTTTGGGAGTCTGTAATGAGGCCCTTTAGCTTTGCGTCCCGGTCTTTCGGCCGGTTTGCCGTTTATCGCTGAAAAGCTCAACTTATTTCTCTATTCAATATATACCAGTATTCTAGCAGAATAAACAAAATAAATCAAGTTATTTTAAAAAATTTTTCTGTCTTTTCCGCCAGCTGGATAAAGATGCTTGGAACCCTTTATATCTAAAGGGTCCCAAGCTTTTTCATTCCCTGCATGTCAAAGTCTAAATCAAGTCTATCTTATTGTCTTTCTCCTAAGCATAACACCAAGAGCGGCAATCAGTCCGCCGAGGCCATAGAAGATGCCTGCCGGCACTCCGCCTGTCTTAGGCAGTTCGGTCACATCAGCAGGTGCTGCGGGTGCTTCTTCATCGTCCAGCTCAGTAATCTCAGGCTCTGACGCCGTAGCTTCCGGCGTGGGCTCATCTTCCAGGGTAATTATCTTAGTGAATACTGCTGTAACGCTCTTATTACTGTTCATTATAATCTGATTGGATGCGTTTACTACATCTCCCTGCCAGCCTTCAAACTCCCAGCCTTCTGCAGGAGTAGCCGATAACTGTACAGTAGTTCCGCTTGAATAATTGGAACCCGTTCCCGGTGAAACCGTAC
>JAAYBT010000241.1 GCA_012730015.1 Clostridiaceae bacterium | reverse complement strand
TAACCTCATGAATGAGGTTATTATATCATGAAAATGCGAAAATGCATTATATGTTTTGCAATATATTTTGCCGTCTGGTATACTGTTTTAAACCGTTGTATAGAGGTGTTGTTATGAGGATTAGAGAAACCTGCAGTCAGGTTAAGGCTGCATCCTTGAAGCTTGCTGCGGCAAGTACCCAAGAAAAAAATAGCGCCTTGCTTCGTATCGCCGAATCATTGATCGCTCGTAAGCAGGAAATATTTAAGTGCAACGAGGAAGACCTGAGGAGAAGTGAGGCTGATCAAATTCCTTTCCCTCTACTTAAAAGGCTTAAATTTGACGAGTCCAAACTAAATGATGTCATAGACGGTATCCACAGTCTGATTAAGCTGGAGGATCCTGTGGGCAAAACGCTTCTATCCACACAGCTTGATGAGGGTCTGGAGCTTTATAAGGTTACTTGTCCCATAGGAGTCATCGGGATTATCTTCGAATCAAGACCGGATGCTTTGGCGCAGATATCCACTCTTTGCCTGAAAAGCGGCAATGGCGTACTATTGAAGGGCGGTTCTGAAGCCAGAGAGACTAATAGAATCTTATCCGAAATCATAATATCTGCTTCCGAAGAAGCCGGTATGCCCAGTGGCTGGTGCGCACTGCTTGAGACAAGGGCAGATATCAAGGAGCTACTCAAGCAGGACGAATATGTGGATCTAATCATTCCCAGAGGCTCCAACGAATTTGTCAGGTATATAATGGATAACACTAATATATCAGTTATGGGGCATGCCGATGGAATATGCCACTTATTTATTGATGCCTCTGCTGATCTGGACATGGCTGTACGTATCGCAATTGACTCCAAAACACAATATGTGGCTGTCTGTAATGCACTCGAAACGCTCCTGGTTCATAAGGACATAGCCAGAGAATTTTTGCCTCTTTTAAAAAAGGCGGCAGATTCTAAGAACCTGGAGTTGGTCGGATGCGCCCACACACTTTCCTATATTCCTATTGAAGCCGCAGTTGAGGAAGACTGGAAAGCCGAGTATTTAGATTACAAGCTGTCAATAAAGGTGGTAGAGAATCTGGACGAAGCCATTGACCATATAAATGCATACGGCTCAGGCCATACCGATTCCATTGTTACTACCGACAAGGAGCATGCTGCTCGTTTTATGGCTCTTGTAGACTCGGGTAATGTCTTTTGGAATTGCTCCACGCGTTTTAGCGACGGCTTCAAATACGGCCTGGGTGCAGAGGTGGGCATCAGCACAGGAAAGCTCCATTCCAGGGGCCCTGTTGGCTTGGAAGGACTGGTCATATATAAGTACAAGCTGATTGGCAATGGCCAAATCGTAGCCGACTATGCAGAGAAAAGAAGCAGCTTCACCCACAGAAATTTGAACAAAAGCTTCCCACTCTAAATTTCAATTAACAATACGGCAGATTTTACATAATATGAAATATGAATAAGAAATCATGGTGATTATTATGGGAAATCTGCCAAATATAGAAAACGTAACAAATCTGCTTTTGACAATTCAAAAGCTTAAGCATCTGTATGAGCCAAAAACACGCACGGAAAATAACGCTTCCGGGGTCCCGGACTCCCTCTCATCAATTCCGGGCGAATACATAAGACCCGACAGACTGTCCTTGATGCAGGATATTTTGTCTTCTATCTCCAGCCTGACACCAAAGATGAGAGGTCCATCATACAGCATTGCTTTTAGCTCCTGCAACCGCTACAGCAGCACATATCGTGAGCTTAAACACCAAATTAGAGGCATGAATAGAAGCAGTTTTGACCTCAGCAGGCTCCTTGATATATTGAAGCTGGTCACCCCCATATTGGAGAATCGACAGAAGGTATTCATGGATAAGACTATTAAAATTATAGATATCCTGCAAACATAGAAACACCAAATCCTACACAATATTGCATTCAACAATTTCAATCTCATTGACAATGGAAGTGATATATGATTATAATTAGTTGGTTTTTGCGTTAAAATCACTGATCGCATCGGGAGAATAGGCTATGGCAGTGAGAAAATACAAAGCCTCACTATTATTGAATAGGCTTCTTAGGCCGCTCTTTAGCTTATATTTGAATAAGCTGTTTAACTATAGTATTGTAAATAAAGATATTTTAGAGGGTATCAAACCACCTTATATTGTTTTAGCCAATCATACAAACTTTTGGGATCCTTTTCTCTTGTCTTTATGCTTTTCAGAGCCCATATACTTTGTCGCATCTGACGCATACTTCAGGAATCCTATGTTGAGGAGGCTTCTTAAGCTTGTAGGTGCTATTCCGAAGACAAAGCTGGTTTCAGACCCGGGAGCAATACGCGGAATTCTTGAGGTAGTTAAAAACAGAGGCATAATAGGTATATTCCCTGAAGGCAGACGGAATTGGGACGGTAAAACATTACCCTTGCTACGTCCAACGGCAAAACTAATTAAATCGCTGAAGATTCCAGTCGTTTCCGTATTATTTAAGGGTGCAAACCTGTCTATGCCAAGATGGTCCAGCAAGACAAGAAAAGGCCGCTTGAGCATGGAGCTTTTCAAGGTTCTGGATCCCGATCAAATGAAATCCCTAACGGTAGATGAGATATTTACAGAAATATCATACAGCCTTCAATACAGTGAATATGACTACCAGAGGACTCATATGTGCCGATATAGAGGGAGGAAAAAAGCGGAGCATCTTGAGCGTTTCCTTTTTTCCTGCCCCGAGTGTAAAAGCATAGATAGCATGGCCTCTGAGGCTGACACTTTCAAGTGTGCTGCCTGCGGCTACCATACAGTTTACAACTCCTACGGTTTCTTTGAGAGTGACCTGAATCCTCTGCATTTTGACAACCCAATGGATTGGAATGATTGGCAACTGGAGCATCTTCATCAATTAGTCTACGAAAGCCTGCAGTCCGGGCGTAAACAGGCTATTTTGCAGGAGCATTCTATTATTATGCGCACAGGAGGTAAGGCAGGCTCATTGAGTGCTGGTACTGGTGAAGGAACTCTTTCATTGTATCCTGATAGGCTGGTCTACGCCTTTGGGAAAGGTCCGGATATCCACTTCCCCATCAGTGATATATCGGGAGATAACATACAGTTTAATAACCAGCTTGAATTAATTTTTAATAAAGTATTATACAGGTTCAAATCGAAAAATGGTAGGATGTCAGCCTACAGATTTGCAAAGGCTATTGAGACAATCAGGTCAATGGCCGATTAGTTAAAAACATTTTTGGGAGGGTGCATATGAGTGAGAATTGGTCTTATGTTTGGGATGTCATGGTCATCTGTCTGTTTCTGGGCTTAGCGACATATATCAGAAGAAGCTTCAAGTTTTTTAGAAAGTTTTTTATTCCGAATGCAATTATTGCCGGATTTATTGGATTGCTGCTGGGGCCACAAATTCTAAACCTGATCCCCTTCAATGCAGACCATATGGGTACAATTATTTATCACCTGATGTCGATCGGCTTTATTGCCCTCGCTCTGAAGGACCGAAACACCACCAAAAACAAGGATATTGTTAACACAGGTATAATTATCGTAAACGGATATGTTTTACAAGGAATCCTCGGTTTTGGGCTTTCTGTGCTAATGGCCTATACCATCCTCCCTGATCTTTTCCCCGTATTCGGAATGCTCTTACCTTTAGGCTATGGGCAAGGTGCAGGCCAGGCCTATTCCATGGGCAGGCAGTGGGAATCTCTGGGCTTTTCCAACGGCGGCAACATAGGCTTAACTATTGCTGCCTTAGGCTTGCTATGGGCTTGCATAGGCGGAATACCCCTGATGAATTACATGATAAAGGTCAAGAAGATAAAGCCTTCTTATAGCTTGACCAATTCTCAGGAGGACACAGTGCAGGTCGAAGTGGTAAAGGAGCATGTGGGAGAGACCGAATCTGTGGATGGTTTTACAATTCAACTTTTCACGATTGGCATCATCTATCTTGCCACTTATCTGACGCTGTTAGGGCTGACAGAGGTGCTTAAGAACTTTGGAACCTTCGGAAATACGCTTTCCACCATGCTATGGGGATTCAGCTTTATTATAGCAGCACTGTTCGCAATTCTATTTCGCTTTATTTTGGATGTTCTTAAAAAGAAAAAGGTCATTAAGCGCGAGTACACTAGTAATTTTCTTCTGGAGAGAATATCAGGTGGTGCCTTTGACATTATGATAACCGCCTCCATTGCCGCTATCTCCATTACAATTCTGAAACAGTACCTGTTACCAACAATGGTGATTAGTACTCTGGGCGGTATTGCAACAATCTTATATGTCATTTTTCTTGGAAAACGCATGTATAAAAACGACGTGTTGGAGAACACTCTGGGACTTTACGGCAATCTTACAGGCGTCGTATCGACGGGTCTTGCCCTGGTCAAGGAAATCGACCCAAAGCTGGAATCCTCGGCTGGAAGAAACCTGGTATTGGGTAGCGGGGCAGGGCTTTTTGTCGGCTTTCCGCTTATGCTGCTGCTAAATGTACCCGTAGTCGGCTATGTCAGTAACACTCCAATATTGTACCTGTGGACGATGATTGGACTTGCAGCGTATTTTGCTATACTGTCAGTGGTACTCTACCTGCGCCGTGTAAAATGAAAAAGCTTAATAGACTTCTCTTTTTAGCCGATAAGAAGTATAATAAGAGTAAGATATTAGTTATGGAGAAGCTATGAAAATTGAGAGAATAGGCGACAATATAATACGAGTGACTATAACCTACAACGATCTTGAGGATAGAGATATAGACTTAAACACGCTCAATTATGACACACCTGCGGCTCAGGAGTTTTTCTGGGATTTGATGGAGCAGGCTGAAGAACAGCTGGGGTTTGATCTTTCAGACTCCCAGCTGATAATCGAGCCCGTGCCGGATTCTGGTGATGGCTTTGTGATTACTATCACAAAAATCGATGAGGATGGCGAGTTTGAATCCATCCATAAGTATATAAAGAGCCGGATGAAAAAGAGCGATCTTCGTGTAAAGAAGAAAGGACGCAAGGTATGTTCGCCTTTATTTATCTACTCCTTCAGAGCTCTTAACGACGTTTGTGCACTTGCAGGTAAGTTAGAGACAATTTACAGTGGCAACAGCACTCTTTACAAATGTGGCGATACTTATTACCTGGCACTTACCAGAAGTGGTCTGGCGCCATCAGATACCGGTATGTTTGAGCTCATGATGAATGAGTACGGCATAAAAATAGCCAACGTCAGTTTTTACGAAGGCTACTTGAATGAATATGGTGAAAAGGTTATCGAGAATAATGCCTTGGAAATACTGAAGGAATTCTACTAGCTTCCTTCACAGACTTGCTTCGGTTTCTTCATACTTACTTTTATTTTCTCTCATCATCCCAAAGGCCGGAATCAGCTGCAATTCGGATAATTCTTTTTTCTGCTTCATACCTATCTGAGCTGATTAACTCATCATTCCTGAATACATTTACAACGACGCCATCCTTCCCCGGATTGAGGGTAATGCTTTCTCCTGACTTTAGGTCTGAGTCCACCACATAAGCTACCGGTGGCGTTAATCTCTGTACTATCTGTGTACTAATATCGTACTCCTGCGTAATATCATTACCATGGCCTGCAATAGCTACGGTAATCATACTGCCTTTCTTTTCTGCGAAAATAGCAATCTTGTGGTTGAAGGGGTTGGAGAACTTCAAATCACCGGCATCTCCGGATATCCATGCATCTAGCCCAGGCTCGATATAGTCAACAGCAAGCTTATGAGCCATTCTGGTAATAGAGTCCGTCGGTATCCCCGCCGACAGCAGTGTAGCATACAGTGTCGAGGCAACCTGATCATACCCCTCGTTGTCATTTTCAAAATCAGCACTTTTACTCTGCAGGCAGTTTACGAAGGAGAACACCTCGCCGCCTTGAGCAACAGGCTCCATCATCGTTCCATTTATGGCATCCACTGCGAACTGAACAGGCTTTGCCAACTCCTGTTCTGTTGCAGTAATAGTATAACCGGCAATAACATGCTGAATATCTTCAAAGTCCTTCATCGTGATGGAAGCAGGTACGGTCTGTAACACAGAATTCTGATGCCGACTCAGTGTAATTGTATCCAATAATGGATTCTCGGCAAGCTGCTTTCCTATAAGATCTGCCGCATTTGAAACATTCAAGGATACTCCTTCAGTCTCAGGCTTTTTATCTATCCTGCCGTCAACATATTGCATCTGAGCATCTGATGCTTCGACAAAAATCTGATCAGATAATTCCAGCAGCTCCATTCTAAGCTTTGCTTCATCGTACCTTACAACAGGTGCAAGCTCCACTGATGTTTTTGTGAAGTGCAATTGGAAAAGCCTTGGGATGTCCCTTATATCATCTATGGTTTTCAGTAAATTGACAGTAGCCTCCCCATCAACAGCGAAGTCTATCTGCGAAAATGGTATTTCATAGGTTTCGCCATCCTCAACAATAAGCTTGAAGGAATTCGATTCAAACCACTGGGAATAATCGGCCTCAATCGTCTCTGCCGCCTCGGTATATTTCATTCCCTCGATATTTGATATGCCGGCTTTAACTCCAGTCGGTATATCATCAGAAGATAGGTTGAATAGAACAGCTACCCCCGCAGATACTGCAAGCAAGCTCTGAACCATTGTTAGCAATATAATTAGCAGTGTATTACGTTTTTTAACCACAAATATGCAACTCCATATTTCTCATCATTGGTTGTACCGTAATCCATTTGGCTATCAATAAAAAAGTATAAAGCATTCCTACTTTATACTTTCATATTTTTTGCATTCCATTAAGCTTTATTGTTCATGACAAGCTCAATCAACTTGTCCTTTGATTTTGCTTCATCGATAACGCCATCGTCTATCATCATACCCTCGCTAATAATGACATTGCCTTCATTATCAGTAATCGTCCTGGTAGCGTATCTGCCGTTAAGATACTGTCTTTGACGCTGTTCATAGAGCATAGAGGCATTATCTCCACCATCGCTGACCGTCTCCTGCTGCCTATCCACTTCCGGCTCAAGTGTAGATTCCCTTTCTTGATCGGATATGACCACATATTCCCCTACCTCTGGAGTAACCGACGACTCATATTCAACGCTTTCACCGGCAGTAAAAGACCCGCCATATATATCAGTTGTTGCAGCAGCCTGACCATATGATTCGCCTTCTGCTTCTACTGTATATGGGTTATTTTTTTTTTCAAAATCCCCGTAAACTCCTTCGGGATCCAACTGAGATGGCGTATCCAAAAGGGATGCCTCAATATCCTCTTTGACAACAGTAAGGTTCTTTCCAAATGTTATTACTGTGTCCCTCGGAATAATCTTTAGCTGCTTTTGAGTTATATCATCAATGAATTCCAGACCGGTAATCTTACAGTTATTATCCTCGTCTATATAAATGTCTCCGATTTCACCTATCAATCTGCCTTTCTTGGTAAGAACCTTGGTACCCTTAACCTTGATGTCATTTTGAAGAAGCTGAATAGCCTCCGGTATCCTGCTGATATCGGTTATAACCCCTTCATTCTCAATTGTAAGAGCATACTCGCCGATTCCAAGCACATCATCCATGGGGATAACTCTGGCGCTGAATATCTGTATGCCACTGTCCACAACGATATAGTCAATGGCCCCGCGATCCGCGTTTATGATGATACTCTTAACCTTTCCAACTTCTAGCCCGTCCGAGATACTGACGACAGGTAAGCCAAGTATTTTTTGAGTTTTCTTCATTATAGAAATACCCTCCTTCATTTCGTGCAATGAGACATTGCCCGTCAAGCCATTGTATCATTCAAGTTACTCTCGATCTCTTCCTTAACAGTAACATCCATGATTTCACCATATATGTCATAATAACTGTTTAATATGTCAAGTGCAAGTTCACGCTGCCCAAGAGCCTTATACATAACGCATATATCAAGTACTATCCAGAAGGTAAGTTCTTTAGGGGGTTTTTTGTCAAGAGCATACATACAGTAAATAATCGCTCCCTCGGAATCTCCCTCTTCCTTCAATCTAAATGCTTCCTCAATACACTCTTCAATAGTCAGGGCTCCGACATCATGCATATTATTTTCTATACCCATTTTATCAATATTTACGGCACTGTCAACAGATTTTTCTAAGTTATTTGCATCCTCACTCATTATTTCTTCATTTTTCGTAGGAATTTCAGGAAAATTACGGTTTTCGCTAATATAATTAGTAAAAATCTGCTCCAAGTAGTTGTCATCCTGCTGGCTGGCTACATCCGGACTTACACCTGATGTAGCATTCACCTGAGCCGCATCATTTTCCACTCCGCCGGCATCTACTGTCAAAGCGCTTGATTTGTTGGACTTCGATCCGATTTTGGGAACAATAAATGATATCAACACACTAAGTATTAGAATAAGAATAACGAATGTAGCAAATGCAGCAAGCGTTACAAAAACAAGTGCTGATGATCTCAAATCATTGCCCTTGTACGAGGATATCAGGTTAAATACAACCGGTAAGGAAAACGCTGTAACAAGTGAAGCAAAGGTAATGGAAACAAGCGTTTTAATTTCCAGCAGCTTAGCCCGATAACATAGCAAAAGCATTATGGCGCCGCTTATCACAATCGCACAGATAACTGCAATAGCATAAATCTGCATCATGTACCTCCTGATGCCGCTCTCATTTGTCAGGATTTTCATATAATCCCGAAAACAGCTATGACCATAATTCGATACTAGACTCGATTATTCCTTCATTTTTGATATAATATTTTACATCCTATAAGCCATTCTGCATTTTCTTGTCGAATTTCGCTCTACATCTGCTGTGACTGATTGTGCGAAGGCATCCCGGCTACTTCACTTCCTAAAAACACAGGCTCATTATGTCCTGTGGATTCCTTCGTACTCTCATGCTTCTTATGGGCGATTAAAGCGGTCTCCAAAACAGTATCCATCTGTTCTGCTAAAACAAACTTAATCCTGCTCTTTACATTATCAGGTATTTCATCGATATCCTTCTTATTTTCTACAGGAATAACAACCGTGTCTATACCAGCTCTGTGAGCCGCCAGCACCTTCTCCTTGAGTCCTCCTATGGGAAGTACCCTGCCTCTGAGCGTAATTTCACCGGTCATAGCCACATTTCGTTTCACAGCACGACCGGTAAGCGCGGATATCATAGCCGTAGCGAGCGTAATCCCCGCCGATGGACCATCCTTGGGTATTGCTCCCTCCGGAACATGTATGTGTATATCAAGCTTATTATGGAAATCCTTATCTATATTTAGTTTTTCGGTTTGTGAACGGATAAAGCTTATAGCAGCTTTGGCAGATTCCTTCATAACATCACCCAACTGCCCTGTCAGCTCAAGCTTGCCACTCCCCTGCATCAATGTCACTTCTATCTCAAGCGTGTCGCCGCCTACTGGTGTCCATGCCAGTCCCGTGGCAATACCAACCTCATCCTTTTCATTTGCCATATCAAATCGGAATCTCTTAGTACCCAAATACTTTTCAATATTTTTAGCTGTCACCGTCAACGACTTCTTTTCGCTTGATATAAGTGTCCTGGCAGCTTTTCTGCAAACATTTGCAATTTCTCTTTCGAGATTCCTGACTCCGGCTTCCCTGGTATAATAATTAATTATGCTCCTAATTGCATCCTCTGTCACTTTCAGATTTTTTGCCAATAAGCCATGTGCCCTTAGCTGCTTTTTCAGCAAATATTTCATGGCAATTTGCACCTTTTCCTCCAGTGTATAACCTGATATCGTTATAACCTCCATCCTATCAAGAAGAGGCCTTGGCACAGTATCAAGGCTGTTTGCCGTAGTAATGAAAAGAACATCTGATAAATCAAAGGGCAGTTCTAGATAATGATCCCTGAATGAAAAATTTTGCTCAGAATCCAAAACCTCAAGCATTGCAGATGCCGGATCTCCTCTGAAATCACTGCTCATTTTATCAATTTCGTCTAAAAGTATTAAGGGATTAGCCGATCCCGCCTGTTTCAATGAATGGATTATCCTGCCAGGCATTGCGCCAACATAGGTGCGCCTGTGTCCTCTTATCTCAGCCTCGTCCCTTACACCTCCCAGAGACATCCTTACATACTTTCTGTTCATGGCTCTGGCGATGGACTTGGCTATGGAGGTTTTTCCTACGCCGGGAGGCCCCACAAGGCAAAGTATTGGGCCCTTCAAATTCTTTGTCAGCTTCAGCACCGCAAGGTATTCTATGATTCTCTCCTTTACCTTTGAAAGCCCATAGTGATCCTCATCCAAAATGCTTTCTGCCCTCCTCAGATCGATCATTTCGTCTGTTTTCTTGTTCCAGGGCAAATCGAAAATCCAATCAAGATAGGTCCTGATGACGGAGCTTTCTGCCGAGCCGGACTGCATCTTCAAGAGCCTATCAAGCTCCTTGATTACTTTCTTCTCAACCTCTTCGGGGAAGCTTGCAGCCGCGAGCTTTTCCCTGTACTCGTCAACCTCGCCGGCTATGCCGTCCCTATCACCCAGTTCATTTTGTATAGCCTTAATCTGTTCTCTCAGATAGTATTCCCTCTGCATCTTGTCTATCTGCTTGCGAACCCTTACACTGATATTCTTCTCAACCTCAAGAATCTCTATCTCCTTTACCAATACAGAAAGGAGCTTCTCTACCCTCTTAGCTGGATGAAACTCGCCCAAAATATCCTGCTTCTGTTCTATCTTTAGCTGCAGATTAGATGCAACAATATCAGAAAGCTGACCGATATCTTCAACTAAGCTCAAGGATGAAACAGTGTCCGGTGATATTTTACCATTAAGCCTGGCATACTCATCAAAAGTACTAAGCACCTTTCTTTTCAGAGCCTCATCTTCAATCTCATGAGAGGCTTTCTCATTCGTCATCTTTTCAACTACTTCCGCAATAAAAAAAGGCTCGGTCTGCTTGAAGCTCTTTATTTCAGCTCTGCTTATGCCCTCTACCAGTACTCTTAGTGTGTCTCCGGGCAGCCTCAAAAGCTGTTTTACCCTGGAAATCGTGCCAACTGTATATATGTCATCTATTTGAGGTTCGTCGACTTTTGCATCCTTTTGTGCGGTCAGAAAAATCAGCTGATTTCCTATCATCGCTTCATTCAGTGCTTTAATTGACTTGTCCCTTCCAACATCGAAGGTTAATATCATATAAGGAAACACTGTTAGCCCTCTCAGTGGCAAAAGAGGGAGAGTATGTTTTTTCATATTCCTTCGTAATTCAGTCATTTGACCATCCCCTAACTAATCTGTATCTGTTACCATTCTCTCTTCTAAGACTTATTTCTATATCAATAGCTGAGCAATCTAATCTGCCCCAAGCCAACTTGCCCAAGCCCACTTGCAGATTTCATTGTATCATGGTTCGTATGAGTGTCCATGATACAATTGGCCATGTGCGTATTAGTAATAGATTTCTAAGTCCGCGGAATCTATTGCTAATATATCGCACGGCCATCAATTC
>JAAYBT010000031.1 GCA_012730015.1 Clostridiaceae bacterium | reverse complement strand
CCACTCAGTATAAAACTGCTTGTATACCTTCTGTGTCGCGTCCGCATTTACGTCACGATAATATTTCTATGGCCCTTCTTAAAGCAGTATCCCAAGGTCTTGCCTCAATTACTCTAATGTTATTCTGCTTGCAGGTATCCGCAATCCATTTCCCATATGCTATACTTATATCAGCTCTGTACTGTTGTATATCGCCGCCTTCTCTTGATAAATAATTCTGTATTATTTGATTAATGTCCGGTTCAACTACAAAAATAGATTTTACCTCTGGATTATCAAAAGATGTTGCAAATTCGGGATAAATAAAATCGCCTTCAATAATAATAGGCAATTTATCCTCAATATGCCTGTTTACAAGCGCTTTTAATACAGGAATCATCTCTTTACTTACATCAATCAACCAGTTTACATTGCCGTTAATCCCAACATTTTCCCAGTTTACACCGGTATTCCAATAGTGTATTGCAGGGAAACTCTCCTTTTTTGTAACTGTTTCTACAGATAGGTGAATATCATCTACTTCCAAGACATTCACGCCATAAAATCGAGCAATTTCGTAAGCTATGCTTGATTTACCTGTTCCCGAAGAACCACCAATAAATAAAACGGTCCAGTTTCTATCGAAATTCATGTATTAACCACCTATACAAATCAAATTTAACGAACTGCATAACTTCTATTAATGTAAATTCATCTTTATATTTGCACTTAAGCTAATAGACATCTAAGCATATTTCGCCAACTTTGATTGTCTATTACACGGCTATTTTATCAAATCTACATTGAAAATCAATACTAGCCACACAAGCTCAAAAAAGTGCGAGAAAACATCACCATTATCATATTCATGGGTTATTCTCACATTCAACTATTCGACAGCCTTAGCTTTAGCCTGTGTACTATAATATGTTTTTTGAATTTCAATCTTCCCATTCAATACGCCTTCTAGATATCTGGTCATAGAAATAATTTACTCATATAAATCCTCAGCCATAAAATAAACACTGTCCCAAGCATATTTTGAAATTTCTTGTTAGGGCTTCGAAAAATAAAAACCCTCGTGCTCACCATACCTGAGCAAATCTGTTAGGAGTTCATCCTTTGTTTGCGAACCTTCGTTTTCAACGAGATAGTCGATATAATACGCTCCGCTTTCCTTGTCAAATGTCCACTTCTTGAAGCTTTCTTCAAACTCAGAACCTTCAAAGTCGTCACTCAAGTGGTCAATATGGTATCTTCGATACATCCATTGAACTGCGTTTCCGTTTTCATCAAATGAATACAAATGAAGGAATTGCTCATAGATTCCCTCTGCACGGTAGTGATCATAAGCTTCATCGCCGCGTATGTCTTCTTCAACTACATAAGCATAGTCATCGGTTATCGGCGTAAAGTTCTTCGCATCTCCCGGCAGCTTCAAGATAATATCAAGTACATCGTCATCGCTGCCCGCCTTATTCGTGCGCTTGCTGCTGAATGAAGCTGCTTCGCAGTTACTGCCGTAGTTTATCAGTGTGGTGTTTTCTGCTTTTCCCGCCGTATAGTTGATTGAGGAAATCGGAATAAAAGCAATAGCGTCTGAGTTTTCAGACAACCGTATAGACGCAAGGCGTTCAACCTCCTGAAGCGTATCCTGTGCCTTGAAATCAAAGTATCTGAATTGGTCGAAATGACCTTGATAGATTACTTCATAATCAGTTTCTTCCCTTTGCCCAAAGAACCGCTTATCGCAAGCCTGAAAGAAATTAGCAAACACCTTTGGGTCATCCGTTTCCTCATTCGGCATTCCAAGCTCGGACGGTACCAAATCGATATCAGCAACATAACCGGCAACCATTGCGTCGTCAATCGTCGCATATTCAAGCCTTACCTTCATTCCGAGATACTTTTCCTTGTTGAAAGACATCAGGTATGTGACCTTAACCGTACTTTCATAAGATTCCCCGTATGCTCCGCGTGCTCCATAGGCGCAATCCACCCCATAACGCATATACCAATCCAGCTTCCACAGCCGCACGGGAATATCATATGTAACAACGATAAAATCATCGGTGTCGGGCTTGAAGTATTGGTCGTCATATTCAGTGCGCTTAAATTCGGCGGGGAGAACCGCATCCACAACAGGCTCTACTATTTCGGAAACATCATCGGTTATGATACCCTCAAAGGAGGTAGGCTTATCTGTGTTGATGTGCCATATCTCCACTGCGTCAAAGGCATATATAATATTTTTGTGCTTAATATTACAGATTAGCGTATTGCCATTAACGGAGGTTTCCATCTCTTCGCCGTAGTTGTCAATGATATACTCCATATCCATTGTATCTGTAAGAACCATCAAATATGGGTTTATTTCTCCGTTGCTTCGCTCCAGCCGAAGCTGTACAGCGGGATTGTAAACGCTATCGCCGCTATTAGCAAGGAAGATAATGTCCTCTATAATATCAAGCTCTTTTGAAGTAAAGTGCAGTTCTATCTCATCATCACTGATATGGTAGATAACGAGCGGAGCTTTCTCTGGCTCCTGCACTACAGGTATAGCAACCTCTTGAGAGTGCATGGTATTTTCATCTCCTACCTGACTAATGCTTGGTGTTGAAGTCGCCGTATCACCGCTTTGCGCCACAGGCTCACTACTGCCACCACTTTCCCCGCCACAGGCATTAAATGCTGTTAATATCATTACAGCCAAAAGTATAATTGCTAATATCTTTCTCATACTAATTTCTCCTTCGCTTGTCCACCCATAGCCTTAGTCATTTTGCTATTCGGTTCATCATTCAATGAGCGCTTCTCTCCTTCTCAATTTTTATCAGCAAACTGTTCTTCAATTTATTACTCCAAAAATATTTAGTCCATCGGTGCATAGTCTGAATCATACGTACGCACCTCTGTAACCTCTCCTTCACTGACAAACGGAACGTAGTCTCCTGTATAGTAACGTTCTCCATCACCCGAAGATGCTCTATGATAAGAATCCCCTTCCTGACTGGCACGATACTGATCCTGATACTTCTCCTCCACATAACCTCCTGCATTGTACGAATCCCCGTTAACATAGCCGTCCTGTCCTCCGGAAGCCTGCCGATATTGTCTGTTGTTTTGATAATCTGCTCTGGCTGCAGGCGCTCCTTCGGCAAGGTTGTCTTTACTCAAGGCTGCATGTACTAAATAGAAAATATCCATCGGAATGCATGCAATCTTGATCAATAGCACAGGAATAAAATATTTTCTTGCCCGAATGAGGAAAATCAACAGTGGCAGTACTAATAAAGCAATTCCACCATAACAATTAATCATATCCGATGCGGTTTTAACCTTTGAGAGGCTGGACACTATGTCGCTTATATTCTCAACTTCATACGACGGTATATGCTTATTCAAAAGATATATACCAGTTCCCATGCTAATGAGAATCAGCCACGGACTGGCACTTAACCCTCTTTTTTTACAGTACTCCACCAGTGGTTTTCTTACATAAATACATAATAGTCTTGAACCAAAGAATACGAATGCAATAAGTGCAATACCACACAATAAAAGGAATATGTATTTTCCCATAAAAATCGTCCTCACTAAATTCTTGATTTTTCAACTTATTACATTCATTTTATGTAATATCCACTACAAAGAACATAGACTAGATTAAGATTGGTTGGTAAAATCTTCACATCTTTCTCCTATAAACAACGCCTTATTTTCGGCAGATGCACTGTAATGAGGGTTCCCTGACCCAAAGCTGAATCTACGGTCAAGCCATATTCCTCTCCAAAGTAAGACAAAATACGTCTTTGAATATTTACCAGTGCAACATGTGACAATCCCTCAACCTCCACATTGTCCTGATCCACACTTTCGATATCTAAACGAAGCTTTGCCAGTTTTTCTTCTGGCATTCCCTTTCCGTTATCTTCAATCACAATGGAAACAGTTTCTTCGCTAATCCTGCTATATACATGAACCCTTCCGCACTCTCCGGAATCGTCTCCTACAATGCCATGCAGAATGCTGTTCTCAACAATCGGCTGTATCAGCATTCTTGGGAGCTCAATCTCCTCCAGCGCATCCTCCATCTCTATCTCTGTTACAAATTTATTTGGATAACGTATTTCCATAATATCCGTATATTTCTCCAGTATGAAGAACTCATCCATACCACTGATAAACTCATCTCCTGCGTTGGCGTATCGAAGCAGGAAGGACAGTCCGTCACACATAGAACCTGCCTTCTCATTCTCTCCCATTGTGGCAAGTGCTTTAATAATATTCAGTACATTGACTGTAAAGTGTGCACTGATTTGTTTCTTTAATGAAATAATCAAAGCCTTCTGCTTTTTTATCTCGGCTTTTTGTAAGGAACTTTCTGCCCGATACACGTCCTTTTCTTTCTGCTCTATTCTCTCCACCATTTCATTGATGCCATTTACCAACCCATCAAAATGCTCCATTCCGGTAAGCGGTATGGCTGCACCCTTTCCTCCCTCAAAACCTTCTACCTCAGAAATGACAGACTGGATTGGCACAAAAAATTTCTTTTTCCAAAAGTGTAAAAAGACCTCCAGCAATACAAATAGTAATACCGACATAATCAGGATAGCAGTAAAAAACAAGATACTGATTCCATGATTGGAATCCTCATAGGAAATTAATAACTCAAATGGTGTAAATCCTACCTGCTCATATACCAGATAGGTCGTATTGCTTCTGATATCAGCTGTCTGCATCCCGATATAGCTTTCTTCATTTGATAGGATAACCTTACCGTCAGCTGCCATCGCCATTACCATATCATCATTTCTCACCATCTGCTCAAACATACGATAGATGTCGTTTTCATTCGTCAGCATGACAATAGTTCCGATTCTCTCATTATCCTTATAAATAGCTGTAACATAGCCTATATAGTTTACCGAATCCAGCTGTATCTGGATATGACTTGTGAGCTTATCCTTCTCCACAATATTCATCGTTCTTTGAATGCCGGTATTTCCGATATTACCGGAGAAACGGTAGAAATGTCCGTGCTCATTGTAGAGGATGATATTATCCATAAAAGATGTGTTCTCCGACAGACTATCAATGGCTTGTTCCACCTTGGCTGCTCTATTCACAAACAAAACCGGGTCTTCTTCCACTAAAAAGCTATGAACGTCCGCATCCTGCGATAAGGCAAAAGACACCTCTTCTAATTTTAAAAAGGAATGGTTCAATTCCAGAATAATCTGTTCCGAAACCTGCTCCATGTTCTGCATGACATATCGTTGAATCACTCCGTGTATATTGACATAAAAAAGAAACCACATTGTAAGCATTGCAGCACTTAAAGCCAATACTGTCCATTTTAATTCCGTAATGAGTGATTTCTTTCTGATATTCATATTATGGTGTCACATTCTCCTTCAACAACTCTTTCCAAAACTCTGACATGGTATCCATATTCTCATATAGATATTCTTCATTTATTGGTATGCAATCAATTTCACTTAACGGAACCGAGTTTGCATCCGGTATATCCATTCTTACAGACCATGTGCCCTCCGTCCTAAAAGGTACAATTCCCTCTCCGGTTCCATCTGTCTCCCCAAGCAGGTAACGCACGAACAGTTTGGCGGCATTCACATTTTTAGAGCCGCCCGCGATGGTAACAGTATTTGGTGTATAAACCGTAGAAAGAGGATTCAGACGATAAATAGGCGCGAAATGATACCCTAACTCCTGATAACGCATCTTAGAGGAAATCATGATTCCGATCCAGTAGCCACCGCCTCCTGCGCTTCCGATTCCTTCCATTACTTCATCACTGGAATTGGTGAACACAATATTTTTCACTGCCTGTTCCCAGAAAATTTCTCCTGCAGTTTTGCCCTCCGGTATTACCAGCGCATCACCTGAATATTCCTCATAAGCTTCTGCTATTTTATCTGATTCACTTAAAACAGCAGTACAAAAGCCATAGGTGGAAAAAGAGCTCAGCGGATTCGCCATGATAATCCGGTTTTTATATTGTTCCTCTGTCAGTTCCCAAATGTTTGATATCGGCTGCTTATCAAATACGCCTTCATTGTAAAAAAACATAAGCGCTTCTCCTACAAAAACCAGCTCCCTGTCTGCATGTCCTTCCTTCATCTGGGGTGCAATATCCCACGGAATATAGGGATACAGAATTCCCGGCTCCAACAATTCCTTATTCAATCTCCCGTCACAATCACTACATATTACGAGGTCACAACAGAACTCTCCTTTTTCATAGTTATCAAGGAGCTTATTCACGATATCATCACCTCTGATGTCCTTTACTTCCACCGTAAGTCCCGGATACTCTTTTTCAAATGTATCCTTCACATCAAATACTCTGGAGGAAACGGAATAGATTACAAGCGTATCTTCTTCCAATGCAGCCTGATACAATTCTTCGGCACTTTCTGTCCCCGACAGATTGGCTGTTTGGACCCACTGTTCCATTTCTTTTACTCGCCTACTATCCGGTCCGTTATCTGCGCAGCCTGTTAATCCTATCATGAGCATCATGCACAGTATCATGATCCCTTTTCTACTTATCATGTTACATTCTTTATTCACTCGGATTTACCTCATTCTGAAAATCTGCCCATTCTTCATCTGAAGTAATGTCTCTTTCTCCAAATATGAATTGGCTGATTCCCTTATCTGTTTGTTCTGATGCATCGATAGCTTCTTGTACATAAGTAAGCCGTTCTTCGCTCGTAAATAGTTCTCTGTCCTCGTAATAACAGCCTTCATATGACCTGACTGCACGGGCATCCAGATATTCTACCAGAGAATTATTGCCATTCCAGGTTACACCATTGGCATGTTCCGCAGAGAGTACCAGTGGTCCTGCTCCTGCATAGTGCTTGTTCTGTACCGTATCCGTAATATATTGGAGTGTAGTGATCATCGCTTGGCTGCTATAAGTTGATAAGTCTCCGCTTTCAGAGAACTTCCAGTCTTCGTTCTCCTCTCCAAAGGATGCGACGAGAGCAGCTTCCTCTGACAGCATCAAATCCATGATTTCAAATGCTTCCCTTGGATGAGCGCTGTTTGCCGGAATGTAACCGCCGACACTTGGTTCATAATCACAGTAGACTGCATTTTGCTCTCCGGTTGCACCTGTAAGTGGCGGTATTTGAATAAATCTGGCAAGAATATCCGGGCAGTTTGGATATATCATATCGGCTATACTTTGACTGGTGAAGGCTCCTACGCAATCTAGCGGTGAATTTACCAGTTCCATCAGTTGTCGTTTGGAGTAATGATTACATTCTTCTGTCAGCAATCCCTGTGCATACATATTGGCACAGACCCTCAAACCTTCGCGAAACGCCGGCTCGGTAACAGCACTTGTCAAATTGCCGTTCTCATCCACATATAAACGTCCATGCAGTGGGTCATTATAAATGTAAGCATTCAAAATAAAATTATAGCTTTGTAATTCATAAGAAGATTCGCAGCTGATCAAAGGAAGCTCATCACTAAGCCCGTTTCCGTTTGGGTCACTACCTCGAAATGCCAGAAGCACCGTGCATAATTCTTCCGGCGTTTCCGGCAACTTTAGTCCAAGCTCCTTTAACCATCCCATGTTAATCCACATGACCTGCATATTCCGGTTCTTTCGTGTCGTATCCATATTGGGTATATAATAAAAGCTTCCATCCTCACTTAGCTTTTCTCTCATGGAAATAGAATCATATTGTTCTAAAAGTGCTGTGAAATGGCAATCCTCGGTCATACACTCTTTCATATCATATAACAAACCCTCCCCGGCATAATTTGAAAACTCTTCTTCGGTAAGAAGGCTTTCGTCTTCTGGAAGGAAGACTGCATCTATCCTTCCCCTTTCAGAATTAAGCATGGCATATAAGTATTCCTTCTCGTAGCCCTCCGATATGTACTCAAAGCGAATATCATATCCGGTCTGATCCTCCAGCCATTTGGTATAATAATTCGTGTCAAAATTCTGCACATTGTCATCCTGCCTAACCGCTATGGTGACTATTGTTCTTTTATCCTCCTGCTGCTGCCTGTTTATGTACAGATAGGAAATGATTGCCACGACTGCACAGATCAACAGCACAGATATAAACTTGTTTTTCAGTAACTGCTTCATGGCAACTTTCTCCTTCTTTTCCTAATCTCTATCTTATATCTCTGCCTTATATCTCTGCCTTTTTCCAAGCTCTGCTCTATCTTAATCGCGATTTGCTTCATACTGACTTGGGGCCATTTTATAGTAACCCTTAAATACCTTGTTGAAATAAAAGTAATCCTTATATCCACACTCATTTGCTATTTGCTTTAATCTTAAATTACTGGTGTTTAATAATACCACTGCATGGTCCATTCTCTCCTTTGTCACAAAACGGGTCAGTGTTGTATTGTAATATCTGGCAAAAAGCGTACATATGTATCCCGCACTCAAACCAAATTTCTTACCAAGCTGTTCCAGTGTAAACCTTTCATTAAAATGAGTCCGCACATACTCCACCAGTTCCGCAAATGCAGGATTCATTGTTTCGTCAAAATTCTCTATCTGCTGCGGATGCTTTATGACTAATTTACCGGCAAGCCTCTCAAGCACTAACTGTACTTCCGGAATCTGTAGTGGCTTCAACAGATAGTCGAACCCTTCCTGCTGAAAAAAGGTCCTTGCATCTTCAAAGGTTCCATAGGCACTGAGCATTACAAATTCTGTATCCAGTCCACTTTCTCTGACTATTTTCATAAAAGAATGCCCATCCAGATATGGCATTTTCAAATCACTGAATACGACATCCGGCTTTAACTCCAGCACTCTTTCTACTGCCTTTTTGGAATCTGTCTCTGTACCAATCACCTCAAAGCCATTATCCATCCACGGCACAGTAAGTGCTATCTGTTTCAAAATCAATTCTTCATCATCTACCAAAAACACCTTAAACATAAAGCCCTCCAATGCTCTTTATTTTACTATAATCGTCCATGAACATCTATTTATTTCATAATAATTTACATAACTATTATTCTATACATGTTTATTCTATTGCAACATAGACTAGATTAAGATTCTCTGGTAATATCTTCACTTTCTAAAGTGTTGAGTTCTCTTCATATACATACATATTTGCTCAGAAAAAATATTTTCTCAGTTTATGAAAAATGCTCTTGATTTTGTAGCCTATTTGACCGAAAATGGAGACATTAGTGCCGTTTTAGCAGAGGGGGTAAAAATGTGCAATTGGATTTGGCAGAGCAGATTATTTCTCTGGTGATAATATGCATTTCATTTTCAATTATTATGTTTGACTTGAGAATAAAAGAAGCAGATATGCTGTGGAAATATGTTTCATATGGATTCATTATTCCTGTTGTGTTATTGTCAGCCTCTATTCTCATGCACGGCAAGCCCGTTGCGACATTTTTTGCCCATTCAGCGGATACCGCACTTGTACTGTCTCTTGTCTCTCTCTTTATTGTTAATAGTGAGAATAAGTGGTTTGTCCGCTTAAAGTATGTTCCTTTCATACTTTTGGTATTGTTTTTGTTTGTTGGTTTTTTTGATTCTGCCTCCAAATACCTAAATGCAATCGAAATAATTTCTCCGGCTGTACTTGCAACCTCTGCTCTCGTACTGCTGGTATTTGCAGGCAGGCTCATTGGAAGGAAAAATACATTTTTTGCGGCACTGTGTTTTTTAGCATTGAAGGGACTATTGGACGCTGTTGGCGAATATGACCCGTTGTGTTTTACACTTAGCTTATCCGCTAATATTTGTTTTGGAGTATTTGTTCCTGCGAAATCTCTTGAGAGTCTGCAGAACAGAGTAATAAAAGCTGAAAAGAAGCTTTCACAGCTGAATCGTTCCATTGAGCCTGAAATAAAGAAGAGAACCATTGAGATCGAAAGGGTGAATGAAAGCCTTATTGAAGCATCGAAAATCGATCATCTCTCAAAGGCTCTTACCAAAACAGCAATAACCCAGGAAATAGAAAGACTGATTCGTGTCAAGGCCCCAGAATTTTCAATTCTTATGTTTGATATTGATGATTTCAAATTTATAAATGATAGTAAGGGGCATTTAACAGGCGATAAATATATTCACCGACTATCGTTGGAAGCAAGAGGTATCCTTCGGAAAGTAGATTCATTGGGTCGATATGGGGGAGACGAATTTATTGCTGTTTTGCCCGGATCGTCGCCATCCCAGGCAATGTTAGCAGCAGAGCGAATCAGAAAAAAGGTTGAGGAGCTGAGCTCTCTAGGCTTTACAATATCAATTGGTGTAGCGTCGTATCCCCATGATGCCCGGACTGTTCATGAGCTAATTGAATTTGCGGATAAGGGCTTATATGAGTCAAAAAGGAAAGGGAAAAACAACATATCGCGATGGTCCGGGAATCAAACAGAGTTGTAAAGTAAAACCCCGGTCAGTCTTTCGATTTGCCTGACGGACAACCCCTTTGCTTTGAGTTCTGACAGAAATCTGTTTCTTGTTTCGCGCGGTAAGGCCTGAAACTGAGCAACATTGTTGCACTTGCTGATTTCTCGAATCATCGCTTGTGCCTTGCTGTCATTTACTCATGCTCCATAGCCTACTTGATCATCGATTTCCATATTCTCATCTTTAAATTCAGGGTCACGTATACTACCAATAATAATGATTGCTATAATAAAAACGGATAATGTAAATACAAATGGTAAGCGACGGTCAAAACTTGATAACCATCCAGCTAAGTAGCCAAATGGTGTGGCAAAAGCAATGGTAAAGGTCATAATCAAAGCATTGATACGAGCTCGCTCCTTCGGATTGATATATAACTGAAGTAAGGTATCTTTTCGAGGCATTACAAGAGCATTGGCTACTGCAGAAACAATAACATAAAGAATAATCAACGATATACTTCCCTTCGGTGTCAGTATCAGAAGAATTGAACACCCGGCATACAATACCAGACCACTCCACATAGGTATCCGGAATTTCACAGATTCCAAGCGGTGCTGTATTCCAATCATAAAAATCAACATAACAGCCGCATTTAAAATAGGAAAAAAGGCTAAATAACGATCTGCTATGCCTAGTCTTTGCGTTACATACAAGCTAAAGAAGTTCGTACTGACAAGATTGGTTATATGTAATATTACACATACAATAAGCACTTTCATAATTTCTTTATCCTTTAGTACTTTTGGTATGAGATCCTTGTATTCATATAGCAACTTTAGAACAGAGGTGTTTTTAGTCTCAGCTATGCGGACCTTTCCTTGTCTGGTTTCATTACAATGCTTATACGTGATAATCACCTTAATCAGCATATTTACTGCAAATACAAGATATAAAACACGGACAACCGGAACTACAGTAAAAGAACTTATGAATAGCCCGGAAATAGGTGCAAAAAAGATTGCAACCAGACCACCTATGTTTGCCCAGGTATATATTCCTAATAAGTCCTTGGGTTCTGCATCTTCAATCAACAAGCAAAACCAAGCGGTCTGGTTTATTTGCTCGAAGCTGTTAAATAAAACTGCAATTAAAAAGAGCCAAAAGTTATCAGAAATTGCCCATATCAAACAAGCAACACTCCAACCAAAGAAATCACCCATCATAGTTGTATATTTGCGTCCCAATTTATCAGTAAGTATTCCGCCAAAGAAGGAAAAAAACACTTGAACAAACATAGCTATCGATAGAATCAATCCAATTTGAACGTCTGTTATTCCCTGAGTGTACATATATAGTGTAGCAAAAGGTGCGATTAAATTATACGGAATACCCCAGAGAGGTTCCATAAGAATTAGGGTTCTTGCATTTCCTTTGTTATTTCTTAGTAATTCAATTAGTGGGTGCTTTCGCAAAGTTTTTACTTTTTTTATCGTATTCACTGGTTTCTCCATTCTGCTGTGTGCCAAGGGGATGAGTGCTTTATAGATCAACATCCACGACAAAACCTCTGTAATACACTAATAATTATTGCAACATAATCTTGTTATCTGCTTTTTGCGCAACAATAATGTCTCGTAATATCGATTGATCAACCCTATGCTCAAATTGCAAATAAGCGTCATCGTTTTTCACTATTAATCCTTGCTCTTCAAAAAGATGCTCCATCTTTTTACGTGTCAATACATTGCTGTTCCATGCTAAAACAATGACTCCATTCGGTTTCAAGACCCCTTGCCATGAGGGCAGACAAGCATTAAGTAATTCCGCAGGATTTCTTGTCAACGATGATTGTCTTTCATTTGTGACGTTACCGTGCTGGACACCGTAAGGTAGATCTCCGACAATAATATCAAAGTAATTCTTCTTGTAATACGTATTGGCATATAAAGAATTGCCTGCAATTATTTCTATGGTTTTAGTATTTTTGCTTTTGAAGTCTTCTTTTGTTTTAGTAGTCTCAAATGTATGTCTTAAGGCAGAAAAAGATTTATTCGGTCCAGATATTTTCATAGATGCATATTCAAATTTATATCTTGCTGTTTCTAAAAACCTTTTAACATAATGATAAACCTCGTTAACTACATTATCGCCAATTTCAATTCCATATACATTATAACCTTTTATTAATCCCTCATATAAAGTCGTACCCTTACCGGCAATCGGGTCGAGTAATCTTATATTTTCAGTATTGCTTTGTGAGTAGAAAGCGATGTTGATCATCATTCTTGTAAAAATTTCATTGGTCTTTCCAGTATATTTCAAAATGGTACTGATACTCTCATCAACAAAATCTTCCCTTATTTTTCGAATGGGCTTAAGACGGATTTCTCCATTTACATTTTCTATTTCAAATAAAGCATACGCAAAAGACAAGTCTGAAATAACCCTTATATCGGTTTCGGATAACTTATCTTTTGTATGAAAAGTTAAATAATCTATGCCGCAAATATTCTGTTGCTGCACATTCCCATAGCCTGTCGAAAATTTTTGCGCAACAATATTAAACTCCGAAATCGAAAGTTTTAATGATGTTTCAAAGTACACCCTATTATGACCCGGGTTATACAAAATTGCATAATTCATGTTAATATCCTTTCAGAAATCATTAATGCTAATAAGCATCTAAGTAGATTTCTGTCATGATGTTTAGCCTGTATCTCAACCTATTATACCAACATCCAACCTGACCACACAACCTTTAAATAATCAATGATATGTTCCAGTCAACAAGTCCTTCCGTTGCTTTTTTATCCCATTCTTGTCTGTGAATTTGAATGTTCAGTGTATTCTTCACATACTCACTCTTTGCGAGATCTTTATAAAAGGCAAATCCCATCTTTTCGTACGTAGTGGTTGACCTGCCTCATTTGCCCTTAGAACTACCATTCGTCATCATTATTACGCACTCAACGTGGCT
>JAAYBT010000030.1 GCA_012730015.1 Clostridiaceae bacterium | reverse complement strand
CTTCATCTCCTGCAACAGTCTTGCAGAACTCCTCAATTAGCTCCCAGTTATTGTTTCGCTCAAACTCAAAGCTATGCCCCCATACATAAAGCAGAGGCATCTGAGCCCATGGTGGCTGGTTTTGGAATTGTCTGCATTTATCCATTAGATTATCATCATGATGGCAGGTAGGGTGCCAGGTAAGAAAGTTTTCAGCTGTATGAAAATTGCCATGGGACTGCACCGTTCTACAATACTCAATGCCAAGCCCCGGCAGCATCCTCACTACTTCATCGCTGTAAACACCGAAGGGATAGGACATCCCGCGAATCGGATATCCAGCAAGAGCTTCCAGCCTTCTCCTGTCCTCAATAATCTCGGATACGACCATCTCATTCGGAACCATAGTAAGAAAAGGATGATTTAACGTGTGCGCAGAAATCTCATGTCCTTTGAACAACTCAGATACCTCGGCGGCACTTATGAACGGTTCTGTATCAAATTTGCCCGAATTCAGGTGAAAGGTGCCCCTTATCCCGTATTTGTTGAAAATCCCCACAAGCCTTCTGTCGTAAATCTGTCCGTCATCATAGCTCATTGTCAATGCTTTCTTCTTTCCCTCGGGGTAAAAACTGAAGCTAATTTCCATAAGTATAAACCACCTTTATATGTGCCTCTTCGGCAATTTTATATTTTCTGAGCTTAGGTATTGATAAAAAAGTCCAAAATATCTTCGATACTAATAATCCCTACTACACTATCCTCATCAATCACCGGCATTGCAATGATGTGATTGCTTCTCAATCGCCTTCCAACCATCAGCACATCCTCATCTACCCTCGCCGTGATTACTTCCTTGGACATAACCCACTCAACAGGGCACTCCTCATAATGTCCAGGGGTGATTAAAAACCTGTATATATCTGCCTTTACAATCATGCCGACCAGCTTGCCCATTTGGTTGACAACAGGTGCCCCGTTGACCCTCATGTTGCTCATCTTTTCCAGAGCGGCCCCTATTGTTTCATCATCCTGAATGATGATTATGTCTCTTTTCATTATCTCGGAAATCCTCATTTTTCACCCCTCCATCTCTTCGAATCAAAGGTTACTGGATATAGACTATATATTAATTGTAACATAAGAATTAATATGTTTAAAGAACAAGCATATTTCCCCTTAGCTAAGACCCGCCATTTATTACTCATTTTTATCCACACCGGTTTGCAAATATGCATATATTGCTGTATTATACTAATATTATCGACAAGTATTCTCAGAAATTAACAACTCATTTATTGGGGGTGTAAGCTGTGAAGCTACCACAGCAGGATTTTACATATAGGCAGTATATGGAGGCTGCTGACTTTGAGCTTTTCTACTACCATGACCACAAGCCGCCGGGAGTGGATTTTCACAACCATGATTTTTATGAGATATATCTTTTTCTCTCAGGCAGCGTAACCTACGTCATTGAGGGCAAATCCTACAGGCTGAAGCCCAAAGACATCCTGATCATCAACAACAGAGAGCTCCATAAGGCCTATGTGGAAACGGGCACCCCCTACGAAAGAATTGTCATATGGCTGAGTCCCGACTATATAAAGAGTCTGAATACCGATAAAACAAATCTGCTCGGCATATTTGATTCCTCTTTGCTGAACAGACATAACCTTTTACGTTTGGAATCGGATAGCAGGGATTATATATGCAGAATCGTAGAAAAGCTTGGCGTCGCTTGCAAAAGCGAGGCCTTCGGCAGTGACATACTCAGAACATCATATATTAAGGAGCTGCTAGTCTACCTAAACCGTGTCCAGCAAATCTCCAACGGTGAAAATTTTGAGCTTGACGTTACCTATAATGACAAGATCACAAAAATTATTCACTACATTAATCAGAACCTTGATGAGGATTTGTCCCTGGAAAAGCTTTCATCCAAGTTTTATCTAAGTAAGTATCATCTGCTGCGTGAGTTTAAAAAGAACACAGGATATACTATTCACAATTACATTACCCAAAAACGCCTAATCATGGCCAAGGAGCTACTCAGAGACTGCAAGCAGGTATCCGAGGTGTGCGACAAATGCGGCTTCGGCGACTACTCCAACTTCATACGGGCTTTCAAGAAGGAGTTTGGAATCTCGCCTAAAAAATATGCAAAAGGAGGGCAGTTCTAAGATGCCCCCCCTTTTTATCTTCTCAAAGACTTTCAATCAAATAGCCGTTAATCGTACACCTTTTGCAATGAGCCTCTCAGTATCAGCAGATGGTCTTCATTTTACCTATGGCCTCCCATAGGCCGTTCATATAAGCAATGCCCAAAGCCCGATCATAGAGCCCATACCCCGGCCTTGCCTTTTCGCCCCATATCATCCTTCCATGATCTGGACGTATGTATCCCTTAAAATCAATATCATGATAGGCCTTCATTATCTCAAACAAATCTAGCGAACCGTCCGCTGACAGGTGTGATGACTCATGGAACACCCCTTCGGACTCGAACTTAATGTTTCTGACATGACCAAAATGGATTCTTCCCATAGCTCCGAAATACCTGATTAATTCGGGTATACTGTTTTCTCTATTGGCTCCAAGGGAGCCACTGCAAAGGGTTAGTCCATTATAGGGGCTGTCCACAAGCTTGACAAGCCTTTCCAGTCCGGCTTTACCGGTTACTATCCTCGGAAGACCATAAAGCTTCCATGGCGGGTCGTCAGGATGAATCGCCATCTTAACGTCGGCCTCCTCGCAGACAGGAATAATATTTTCTAAAAAGTACCTCAGATTATCAAAAAGCTTATCTTCATCTACATCCTTATACTTCTCAAAGGTTTCCTTCAGCTCCTTCAGCCTCTCCGGTTCCCATCCCGGAAGCGAGAACCCCTTTGAATTCGACTCCATCTCCTCCACAAGCTTGATGGGATCAATTCCTGTAATTATGCCGTTATTGTATGACATTGCCTCGGAGCCATCCTCCAATATCTGCGCCAGATCAGATCTTATCCAATCAAACACGGGCATAAAATTGTAACAAATAACCTTGACACCCGCCTTGCCCAGATTTCTTATTGTCTTCTTGTAGTTCTCTATATAGCCGTCTCTGGAAGGAAGCCCCAGCTTGATATCTTCATGAATATTGACACTCTCAATGACCTCAAGCTCCAATCCTGCATCTGCCACCTGCTTCTTAAGTCTAAGAATATTGTCCAAAGGCCACTCATCACCAACGGGGATGTCAAACAATGCTCCTGCTATACCGGTAATCCCCGGAATCTGGCGAATATGCTCCAGTCGAACGCTGTCATCCTTTTCTCCAAACCACCGAAATGTCATCTTCATAATACTATTGCCTCCCGTCCTCAATCGCTGTCCTACCCCTCCAGCGCCTCTTTCAAAACCTTCCTAACCGCATGCACTCCGGCAATCATATCCTTGAAATAACCCTCTATCTTCTCTCCAAGACCAATTTCATAGAGGTTCTGCCCGAACAGTCTCTCATTTGACAAAATAGGAACAAGATGATCCTTTACAGAAGAAGGATTCCCAAACTCTACATCCTTCAGATATCCCTGCAATTCACCCATCATAGGATCAGAGCTCAGCTCCACCTTATCACCCTTATCGTCGATACCCATCAAATATCTGCACCATCCGGCTATAGTAAGCGGAATGTATTTCAGCGACCTTACATCCATCTTCGGATCTAAAACATAGGACTTAATGGTCTCGCCAAACCTAACAGGCATCTTTTGAGATGTATCTGTCGCGATTCTCTGGGGTGTATCGGGAATATAGGGATTTGGGAACCTTACCTCAATAACCTCTCGAATGAATTCCTCGGGATCCAGAATGCCCGGATGAACAACAACAGGCATTCCCTCAACATAGCCGATTTTCTCCACCAATGCCCGCAGATGCTCGTCCTTCATTTCGTCTGCAATAAGCGTATATCCGAGTATGCAACCAAAGATAGCAAGGGCTGTGTGCAGCGGGTTCAGGCATGTGCCAACCTTCATTTTTTCTACCCTGTTCACCGTTTCCCTGTCGGTAAAGATAACGCCGGCCTGCTCCAGCGACATGCGACCATTTGGAAACTTGTCCTCTACAACAAGATACTGCGGTACTTCAGCATTCACGAAGGGAGCAATATAGGTCTTCTTTTGCGTGCAAACAATATCTGCGCTCCCAAAGCCGGCCTGCATAAGGGCATCTCTCACCTTTTCAGAAGGCCGCGGAGTAATCTTGTCAATCATCGTCCAGGGGAAGGATACCTTTGAGGGATCATTCAGATATTCCAGAAACTTTTTATCAACAAAGCCTTTCTCAGCCCATTTCCCGGCAATCGTGCAGACCGCCGTCTGCAGCTTCTCACCATTTTGTGAGCAATTATCCATACTCACAAAAGCAATGGCATGTCCGCCATTCAAATACCTGTTGTAAGCAAGCGATGCAATCTTCGACATGGTGTGCCTGGGCTTGTCGGGGCCATTATCAATATCGTCCTTCACATCAGCAAGGTATTCCCCGGATATGCCCTTGAGCCCATATCCTTTCTCGGTGATTGTGAAGCTGACAATTTGGAGTGATGGTTTTGTAAAAATGTCCTTAAGCTTCGCCCAGTCCTCATCTTTGGAGCTATCCCCATCAATGCTATCCGCTATGCTTGCTATGACCCTCTTTTCAAGGCTGCCGTCCGGCCTCATTAATACAAGCAAGCTCAAATTATCATATGGTTTATAAATCCTGTCTATAATTTCCGAATCATAGGTCTCCGCCGCAATGATACCGCTATCAGCCCTGTTTTGCTCAATAAGCTTATGCTGCAGTACGGCTATGAAGCCCTTTAAAATGTTGCCCGCGCCAAAATGCACCCAGGTGGGAGCCTCCATCGTATTGTAGACCATCTTATCAATATTGAAGCCCGGCAGCTCAATTCCTGCCTTCTTCCAATCTTCACGGTTCTTAATCCCGTTATTGCTTAAAGTTAACATCAATTACCCACCCTTCATATATACTACTGAGCATATGCGAGGCAAGCTTCCCCCTGTGTCATCCATGTGCCCATGTACAAATCTATCACTATTATACAGTACCCAATTTACCATTTTCATTGCTTTTATTGCCAATAATACAGCATAAGTTGCTTTTGTTTTTCAATCCTGCTAATAAAATCGGCTACCAGTTTCTTGATAATGAATGATTTAATTAACATTATTTTATCTGCATTAATATTCCTATTACTAAGCAATAAATTAGTTAGGTCTACCTTAGCCCCTATTGCATTTTTTCTCATACATACTAACCTTCTTTTAAACAGCTATCCTGGAAAAGCATAAGCCCCTCCCCACCAAAGGGCCTAGTCTCAACATTTCTGGTAAGGAAACCTATTTTTTCGTCATTTCTAACAAATTGATTAATTATGTTACGAGGTTTCTTGATAAAAGTTAACAAACATTTGAAATATGGTCTTATAATATTAGCATAGATAATTTTTATGACGGGGAATACTAACTGTTCAAATGAAAGAAATGGAGGAATTTATGGAATCCTATATTTTTGAATCTATTGAACATCAAAAGGAACTTCCCATCAATGTTTTTGTAACATCCATAGACTCATCCTGCTTCCATTGGCACTATGATTATGAAGTAGTGCTTGTGCTAAAGGGAAGTATTGTCATATACATGGGAGCAGACCGATATACGCTCAGAGCCGGTGACATCATTCTATCAAATAGCAAGAGCATCCACAGCTTGAGTAGGACCCATGAGGATAATATATGCCTCTTTATTCAGATACACCCGGATCTGCTCAACTATTCGGCGGGGAAAAAGAACAGATCATACAACTTCTATCTGAATAGCGCAGATCCCAACATTAGGATTAAGAAGGACTATTACCTTTTTAAAAAGACTGCGGCCAACATCGGGCTAGCTCATTTTTCAGAAGGCGATTCGAAGGAGTATAGACTTAAGGCCCATATTTTTTCCTTATTTGCCGACCTGTTTGATTATACGGTATATGATATACAGCAATATGCAAGAAATGCAGACACCTATGAAAGTCCGGAGGCTTTCGTAAAAATAATAACCTTCATCGAAAAAAATTATACAAGCAGCACGCTAACTGAGGATCTTTGCAAGAGCGTTGGTATGAGTCAGCCCACACTTTATAGGTTTTTGAAGAACACTACGGGTCTCACAATACATGATGTTGTTCGCTCCTTTAAAACTGAAAAGGCAAAGGCAATGCTTAAGGCAACTGATAAAACCATTTCCTTTATATCACAGGAGTGCGGCTACAGCAACGAAATGTCCTTCTACCGCGCCTTCAAAAAGGAAACCGGAATCACTCCAACCGAATACCGGCTGTCCGGATCAATTGCCGGTAAGAACCTTAATGTCCAGGGATATCTGAGCTTTAACAGAAATGAAGCGTTAAAGCTTCTTGAACAATATATTTAACAAGGAGGGTATTTGTATGAAGTGCACGAAAGAACATAGGTTATCCTATACTGAAAGGGCAAAATCCATTGTTGAGCAAATGTCTCTTGAGGAAAAAGTCGCCTTGATGAGCGGAAAAGTAACATTGGAAGAAATGATGACTGACTTTCAAATTCCAGGGCGCCATTACAACTGGTATCCCTACCCTGCAGGCGGAAATGAAAGGCTCTCTGTTCCTGAGGTAAAATTCTGTGACGGACCGCGCGGTGTAGTTTCAGGTATCAGCACCTGCTTCCCTGTGTCAATGCTCAGAGGAGCAACCTTTGACGTGGAGCTGGAGGAAAAAGTCGGAAACGCAATCGGAAAAGAAATACGCGCACATGGGGGCAACCTGTTCGGCGGCGTCTGTATCAACCTTCCCTATAATCCCGGCTGGGGACGCAGCCAGGAGGTCTATGGCGAAGAATCCTTCCATCTTGGTGCAATGGGGGCTGCATTGGTTAAAGGCGTGCAGGAGCAGAATGTTATTGCCTGCGTAAAGCATTATGCATTTAATTCAATGGAAATATCCCGCTTCAAGGTAGACGTGGATGCTGACAAGCGCACCGAGCGTGAGGTCTATCTGCCACACTTTAAGGATTGCATCGATGCAGGAGCAGCGAGCGTAATGAGTTCTTACAACCTTTATAAAGGTACGCACTGCGGCCATCATAACTATCTCTTAAATGAAGTGCTTAAGGATGAATGGGGCTTCGACGGCTTTGTAATGAGCGACTTTGTATGGGGCGTCAAGGACACTGTTGAGGCGGCCAATGGCGGCCAGGATTTAGAAATGTGCTGGACAAAGTTCTATGGTGAAAACCTTGTGAAAGCCGTCCGTGATGGTCATGTAGCTGAGGAAAAGGTCGATGAAGCAGCCTTGCGTATAGTTCGTACCGTACTGGCATTTACAGAAGCCGACAATGAGGCCTACGACAAGTCCATCATTGGCTGCAAGGAGCATGTGAGCCTGGCTCAGGAGGTCGCAGAAAAAGGAATAACCCTGATAAAGAATGATAATGATACACTTCCCTTCAATCGCGAAAAAGCACTTCGGATAGCAGTATTAGGTCAGCTTGCAGATAAGGGCAACATCGGCGATTATGGCTCAAGCAGAGTATTCCCTGAATACATAGTTACTCCTTTAGAGGGTATTGCTAATTTGGCTCCAAACAGCCAGGTAATCTATTACAACGGCGATGACATTGAGCATGCAAAGAAGGTTGCATCTTCAGTGGACGCTGTCCTGTTCGTGGTCGGCTATAACCATTCCGATGAGGGAGAATTCGTTTCAGCCGAGCAGATGGAAGGCGATATGGCGGGAGTCGGAGGTGACCGCATACACTCGCTGGGGCTTCATGAAGCAGAAATCAAGCTCATAAACGAGGTAGGCCCGGTCAACAATAACTCCGTAGCAGTATTAATCGGCGGCAATATGATAATGATTGATGAGTGGAAAGACTCAGTCAGCGCTATTTTGATGGCTTATTACCCCGGAATGGAAGGCGGTACTGCAATAGCAAGAATTCTCTTTGGTGATGTGAACCCCAGCGGTAAACTGCCCTTCGTCATTCCTCACAAGGAAAGCGACCTGCCACAGGTAGAATGGGATTCAACAAGTCAGTGGTATGAATATTATCACGGCTACGCCAAGCTGGAAAAAGAGGGGATTGAGCCTTCTGTTCCCTATGGCTTTGGCTTGTCATATACCTCCTTCAAGGTAGAAAACGCAAGCTTCGGTGTCTCCGACAGAAAGGTTACGGCAAAATGCTCTGTCGCTAATACCGGAGCTGTATCCGGAGATGAAGTAATCCAGCTTTATATCGGATTCAAAAACTCCAAGGTAGATCGCCCCATCAAGCTTTTAAGAGGATTTTCACGTGTGTCGCTTAACCCGGGTGAGAAAAAAGAGGTTAGCATATCCTGCTGCTTAGACAAGCTTCGCTGGTACAACCCGGAAGCAAATGGCTGGGAGCTGGAATCAATGCAATACGAAGCCTATATCGGAACAAGCAGTGCAAATGCCGACCTGCTCTCAGGAACTATCTCGATATAGCTGGTTTTCATAAAGAAAGTATCTAGTTTAACAGAATTGAGGAGATACAATGCAAAAAATTACCCTTTTGGAAACCAAGGGGATCTGTAAATCCTTTGGCCCAACACATGCATTGACTAATGTGGATATAACAATACGGCGGGGAGATATATTGGGGCTGATCGGCGAGAATGGTAGCGGAAAATCTACATTTTCCGCTATCGTTGCCGGAGCATTGAGTCCTGACAGTGGGACCATGCAGCTAAGAGGCGAGCCCTACAAACCATCTACTATGGTTCATGCACAATCCTTGAATGTTAGCATGGTGGTGCAGGAAATGGGTACCCTTCCGCGGATAACAGTTTCTGAAAACATTTTTGTGGGGAACCTGCATCGCTTTAAGAAAAATGGTTTTCTGGATATCAGAAAAATGAATAGTGAAGCTGCAGCGATTCTGAAGGAGATAGGGGCAGAAGACATTCAGCCGGAAGTGTTCATAGACCAGCTCAATTTCGAGGATCGCAAAATCGTCGAGCTGGCCCGTGCAATGTATAACAAACCTGATTTGCTCATAATTGATGAAACTACAACGGCTCTCGCCCAAAAGGGCAGGACGCTCCTGTATCGGATTATTGAAAAAATGAACTCGGAGAACAAAGCTGTTCTGTTTATCTCCCATGACCTTGATGAGCTGATGGAGGTCTGCAACGCAGTAACCGTGCTAAGAGACGGCTTTGTAATTGATACTCTTGAGAAAGACCAAATGAGCATAGGAAAAATGCGAAGTCTGATGGTAGGCCGCGAACTGCAAGGTAATTATTACCGCGCGGATTATGACGGTTCCTATGAGGACGAGGTGGTACTGGAGGTCAATCAGGTTACTTCCGGTCCCGTGCTCGAAAATTTCTCTATGAAGCTGCATAAGGGGGAAATTCTAGGGATAGGCGGCCTAGCTAATAGTGGCATGCATGAGCTGGGACGAGTAATCTTTGGAATTGACAAGCCCATCACCGGCGAGGTAATTCTGTCAAAGAATAAGACTCGAGTAAAGAACCCGTTGACAGCTATTCGCAATAAAATGGGCTATGTTTCAAAGGATCGTGACAAGGAAGCGCTGATAATCAATGCAACTATCAGGGAAAACATAGTGCTTTCGTCTCTCCGCAAGCTTCAAAGTCTTTTACTGATTACAGCCGGTCGAGAAAAGGCCGTAACAGAGCAGCAGATTGAATCCATGAGTATAAAGTGTAGTTCAGACACTCAGCTTTGCAGAGAACTATCAGGCGGCAATAAGCAGAAGGTAGTGTTCGCAAAGTGGCTGGCTGCACAAAGCGAAATACTCATCCTCGACTGCCCGACACGCGGCATTGACGTAGGAGTAAAAGCCAACATGTATGCATTAATGAATGATTTAAAAAATAGCGGCAGGTCAATCGTAATGATATCAGAGGAGCTGCCGGAGCTAATAGGGATGAGCGACAGGATAATGATCCTTAAGGATGGCGCCCTAACAGGTGAATTTACCCGTTCAGAAAATCTATCGGAGCATATGCTCATTGAATATATGATCTAGGGGGGTGGAATAGTGAGCAATATAGGTATTCAACAAAAAGTAGGCGTCCGGCAGAATTTGCTTCAAGACGCATCAAAAAGGAATAAACTGAACGGGATACTTCCATTCGCAGGCCTGCTGCTGGTCATCCTTTTCTTTACCATCGTGACAGGAGGCTCTATTCTGGATGCTCAAAATCTGAATAACCTGCTGCATCAGAGCTTCACGGTCGTTATTGTAGCAGTCGGCGCTGTATTTGTTTATTCCCATGGCGGCATGGATATGTCATTGGGAGCATTACAGGGGATCACACAGCTGGGTGCGGCATGGGTCATTACCTCAAGCATTCTTCCTCCGGGCCTGGCAATCCCCGCATCGATACTCATAGGAATGTTAGTCGGTACAATAACCGGCGGCGTACATGTACTAATGGGTGTTCCGGCATTCGTTGCCTCTCTTTGCGTCAGGTACATCTGCTCAGGTATAACATATACGGTTACAAGTAAACAGGACATCTATATTCCCTACACCGAGTTTACACAGTACAACTCTGGTGTTATCAAGGCACTGGTGCTAATAGTTGTGCTTGCAGCAGGATATATCATATTTGAATATACTCGATTTGGCAAGAACCTGAAAGCAATCGGAGGCAACATAACAGTAGCCAAGCAATCCGGAATTGCGACGAAGCTGAACATTGTCCTGGCATATGCAATCATCGGCGGTCTAGTCGGCTTGACAGGCTTCTTCACCCTAACCCGCGTCGGCATGATAAATGCTTCGAGCGGACAGGGACTGGAGCTTAACATACTGACGGCCATCGTGCTTGGCGGCTTCCCATTAACGGGCGGTTCGGCATCAAGACTGCATTCTGCCATTATCGGGGCACTGACAGTAACAGTACTGACAAACGGCTTAACCCTGTGGGGCATTGATCCATATATCATAGGCGGAATAAAAGGCCTTTTATTCATACTCATTGTAGGCGTAACCTATGACAGAAGCAAAGGAAAGCTAGTATTATAACATTTAAAAGGAGGAGTTTGTAATGAAGAAGTTTACTATGCTACTATCAATTGTTCTGGTTCTGATGCTGACCTTATCGCTGGCTGCATGCGGAGCCGAAAAGGCTGTCGAAGACAAGCCCGCTGCCAAACCTGAAAGCACGGAAGGCTTCAAGGAAATCGAGGTAAGTGACGAAAGCGGCTATCCTAAAGCAGCAGACCTGCCAAAGCACAAAATCGGCGTATTATATTGGGGCTACACCGATTTGCTTGGCTCACAGATCAAAAAGAACCTGGACTACCTGGGAAAAGAGTTTAACTGTGAAATGGTCTATGCAGACGGCGGTATGGCAATCGAAGGCTATGTGACTGCTACTGAGAACCTTATTCAAAATGGCGCGGAAGGAATCATCAGTATATTCGCATTGCCCGGCATGATCGAAGCCTGTGAAAAAGCGGGAGTCTATCTGGTTCAAGGGTTAAATGAAACATCAGACGAGGATACCCTGACTCTGATGAAGAACTCGAAATATTTCGTCGGCATGTTTACTGAAAATGACTACGAATGTGGATATACCATGGTAGAAGATCTGTACAACAAGGGCTGCAGAAATATTACTTACATGTCTCCTACCCCGGGTATGGCAGCCAATCACGACAACCGTGTCCGCGGTATCGAGGATGCGCTGAAGGATTATCCGGATATGCAGCTCTTATCCAACTACAGAGGCGAAGCCCAGGTAGAAGCATTGCAGAACTTTGCAGCAGTATATCCGGAAATGGACGGTCTTATTGTCACTGGAGGCACACAGGGCGGAACAGAGTCCATTTATCAGACAATTCAGTCAGAAGGTCTGTCTGGAAAAGTTAAATTTGCTACTATCGACATAGGTGAGGGTACGGCAGAAAGACTTGAGAGCGGAGACCTGGCATGGATTGCAGGCGGTCAGTATCCAACAACCGGTATCGCTTTCTCAGCTTTATACAACGCCCTGGTAGGTACTCCGGTTATAGAGGACTGCACAAAAACAGTCTATCGTCCTTTTATGAGCATACAGAGTCCTGAGGAATTTGAGCAGTACATAAAATATGTGGACGGAGATATCCCTCCGTATACCGGCGATGAAGTCAAGGCACTTATTAAGAAATTCAATCCGGATGCTTCACTAGACTTGTATGAACAATATGGCAAGGCTTACGGTATCCAAGACGTGGTGGAACGCCACAAGGACCTATTCTAATTTCGGGTGGTGATATGTGATGGCAAAATTTATGAACACTTTACTACGCACTCTAAAAACCATAATACTTCCCATAATCGTATACCTCGCATTCTCTATCTTGAGTAAAGGCAGGTTCGGCCAACCGGCAGGTATGCTGACCATAGCACGCCAGTCAATAATGCCCATTATGGTAGCACTTGCGATTACATGTAATATGACGATAGGAATGTGGGACTTTTCGGCAGGGGCTGTTGTTTACACAGCCGCAATCGTGGGAGGTAATCTGGCCTTGATGACCGGGACAGGCATTCCGGGTCTTATCGTAATCCTTATCCTCATTGCTGTTACATTAAATACGATTACAGGCCTTCTATACAATTTGTTCAAGGTTCCATCAATTGTGCTGACCATAGGCTTGATGATGGTATATGAGATGATTCCTACGCTCCTTTTTAAAGGTGGTGTACTCATCTCAGGAAAAATGACGCATCTTGCCCTTCCACCATATTGCTTCATAGTCTTTGCCGTCATGTTCATCATATTCTATGTGGTATTTAACTACACTCCATTCGGGCATAATGTCCGGGCATTGGGAAGCAATCAGGCCATAGCTGCAAACGTGGGCCTTAACCCTGCAACAATCAAGCTGGTCTCCTTCATCTTTGGCGGCGTCTTCCTTGGAATGGCAGCGGTCATGGACCTTTCTACCAAGGGTATGATTCGGCCGCCGGCAACCATGGGCTCAGTCAGTATGATATTCGACGCCATGATGGGCATATTCATTGCATTCTTCCTTCAGAAGTATTGCAACCTCGCAATTGGTGTTGTCGTAGGTACCTTTACGATGAAAATGCTAAATTCAGGACTTGTGTCCATGGGGCTGTCGACCACTGTCAGAGACATCACAACCGGCCTGTTCCTGCTGATACTCCTATGCATTTCAGCAAATCAGGGTAAGTTTACAGAATGGAGAAACAACAAAGAAAAGGCAAGACTTGCCAACGAGAAATTCACACAGGCAAACGCTTAGCAGATTAGATATCGACACAGTGACACGTGACAGATGGTAACACATGATTACGACACATGGGGACGTTTCTCTTGATGACACAGGGGGACGTTTCCCCTGTGTCACCCCTATATCGTCTTTCACTCAAATTCCCGAAAGCCCATTTTAAGCCATGCATCCCTAGTAATCCTGTTCTGTGCAATCAAGCCATTATCCCTCTGGAATTTGTGGAGGGCTTTTTTCATTCCATCCTCATATATGCCATCAAGTGGACCATCATAGTATTTGAGCTGCCGCAGCCTCTGCTGAATAGCAAGCACGTCAGCGCCCCGGTCACCTGCAATAATTTCATCGAATCCCCGTCCAAAAGGCCCGAATGAGCCGTTTACGATTGTCACCTCAGTGCCAATTGGCACCAGGCTGTAAAGCTCCGCCACATCCCCACTAAACATCCTAATGCAGCCCTGGCTGCAAGCAGAGCCAATAGAGCCACTAAATATAGTGCCATGGATACCATATCGCCCCCATGGTACATCTAGGCCGAGCCAGCTTCCGCCAAAGCCTTCGCCCCAGTCACCCTTATCGACAATTGTCCAGCAACCCAATGGAGAGGGGTAGCCGGATTTACCCGACCCAATGGTATACTCCTTGACAAAATGCCCATCGTCCAGAAGGTACAGCACCTTATCTTCAATGTCAACAAAGATGGAATACCCTTTTTTCTCATCCCGGGCATTCATGTTAAGTGACGCATCCATCCTGGCATCTATGAAAATCTGCGTAACAGATAGTGCCAGCAAAATAATTAGAAAATACGTTGCAGAAAGCTTTAACCTGCTCAACAAAAAACACCCCCGCAATGTTGCATATAACCACATTCTATTTATATGCGAGGGTGTTTTATCTAAT
>JAAYBT010000240.1 GCA_012730015.1 Clostridiaceae bacterium | reverse complement strand
GCAAGGATGGGGAATTGGAAGATTACTTCTATATTGAAAACATAACCGGACTTATTTATGAAGCCCAGATGGGAACTGTTGAGTTTCATACCTGGGCAAGCCGGGTGGAGGAGTTGGAAAGGCCAGATATGATGGTGTTTGACCTGGACCCTGATGAAGGAATGGATCTTGGCAGGGTGCGGCAGGGGGTAAGGGATCTTAAAAATATCTTGGCAGAGCTTTCACTTGCCTCATATTTGAAAACCAGCGGTGGCAAGGGATATCATGTGGTTGTCCCTTTTCAGCCCGCGGTATCCTGGGATGTGTTCTATGATTTTGCTAAGGGCATCGCGGAGGTAATGGAGTATAAATGGCCTGAACGTTACACGAGCAATATAAGAAAGAGCAGGCGTACCGATAAGATTTTCATAGATTGGATTCGAAACGGCAGAGGTGCCACGAGCATTGCTCCCTATTCACTGAGAGCCAGAAAGGGCGCCAAGGTGTCCATGCCAATTAGCTGGGAGGAGCTTGATAGTGTTGCGCCCGACGGCATTGATATGATAGAGGCTCTTCAAAGGATTGAGAAAGAGGATCCATGGGCGGATTTCTTTCGGACAGGCCAGATGTTAAAATAAATACAAAAACGGTATTGACTTTTGCCAGAAAATATCATACTATTTATTAAAATCGATAAACTGGTGAGCAAGAATAGTAGTCATGGAGCTTTATTTACAGAGAGCTGTATACTGGTGGAACTACAGCAATAAATGTCATGATGAATGGACTTGCGAAGGCGGGAAGAAAAGCATTTTGCTGAGTAATGCCTGACGGGATCTCCACTCGTTATCAAGGGAGCATATATATTAGTATATGGAGTAAGTGGGTGCATCGCACCAAACCGGGTGGTACCGCAGAAGTTTACAAGACTTTTGTCCCAGTAGGAATACTGTGACAGAGGTCTTTTTTGTTGCGACGGATATTTCTTTTGTCGCCTAGAAGCATTAGCATATCGATTTGAATTATTAGACCTTATTAGAGTTAATCACATTTTATGTGAAAAAGAGAGGAGAATGATTATGAAAAAGAAAGTTCCGCACAAGCTTTATCTGACCGAGGAGCAAATGCCAAAGCAATGGTACAATATCAGGGCAGACATGAAGGAGAAGCCTGATCCCATGCTTAATCCGGGAACACTTAAGCCCGTTACAGTGGAGGACATATCTCCCGTTTTTTGCGAGGAACTTGCTAGGCAGGAGTTGGATGACAACACTAGATTTTTTGACATCCCGCAGGAGGTACAGGAAGTTTATCGTATGTATCGTCCTTCACCCCTGATTCGTGCTTACAATCTTGAAAAGGAGCTGGACACACCGGCTAAGATTTACTACAAATTTGAGGGGAACAATACCTCCGGTAGTCACAAGCTTAATTCTGCAGCGGCTCAGGCTTACTATGCAAAGGCACAAGGCTTGAAAGGCCTTACTACAGAAACAGGTGCCGGTCAGTGGGGTACTGCTCTTGCTCAGGCATGTGCATATTTTAATCTTCCTTTGATCGTGTATATGGTCAAGTGCTCCTATGAACAAAAGCCATTTCGTAAGTCTGTAATGCATACCTTTGATGCCGAGGTCATTGCAAGCCCAAGCAATACCACTAATGTCGGACGTAAAATACTCGAGGCTAATCCTAATACGGGCGGCAGCCTGGGATGCGCTATATCTGAGGCTGTAGAAAAGGCAGTATCAACCGAGGGTTATAGATATGTTCTTGGATCTGTTCTGAACCAGGTATTGCTGCATCAGTCTATCATTGGATTAGAGTCTAAGCAGGCTATGGAGATGCTGGATGAGTATCCGGATGTAGTCATAGGATGTGCAGGAGGCGGGTCAAACCTTGGCGGCCTGATTGCTCCCTTTGTACAGGATAAACTTCTGGGCAAGGCTTCTCCGAGGATTGTTGCTGTTGAGCCTGCTTCATGTCCTACACTAACTCGTGGTCGTTATGTTTACGATTTTTGTGATACGGGCAAGGTGACACCACTTGCAAAAATGTATACTCTGGGATGTGAATTTATTCCATCATCGGATCATGCCGGAGGATTAAGATACCATGGAATGTCTCCGATATTGTCTAAGCTATATCACGATGGCTATATGGAAGCAGTTGCCGTAGAGCAAACCAGGGTATTTGAAGCCGCTGTCCTGTTTGCTAAGAAGGAGACTATACTCCCGGCACCGGAATCTGCCCATGCAATCAGGGCTGCTATTGATGAAGCATTGAAATGCAAAGAATCCGGTGAAGAGAAAACAATTCTGTTTGGACTTACCGGAACCGGATATTTCGATATGACCGCATACAACTC
>JAAYBT010000029.1 GCA_012730015.1 Clostridiaceae bacterium | reverse complement strand
GGGTATAGTGCCTGAGGACCTGGAGATTCTCAAGGACATGAGGGATAAGAAAAAGATTGCATTGATTAATAAAATCGACAAATCCTTTGATGATAAAATTATTGAGATGAAGCAGCAGCTGTCAAAGAAGGAAAACATGCCTGTGGTCATTGCGTCGATGCTGGACGGCACGGGCATGGAGGACCTTTTACAGGCTATCGAGGGGCTTTTCCTCAAGGGAGTTATTGATGCTAATAATGAAGTACTGATTACTAATGCCAGGCACAAGCAGCTGTTGGAGAATGCGGCACAATGCCTTGAACAGGCCGCAAATGCTCATCTACAAGGGTTCGCCTTGGACTTGGTGACAATTGACATAAAGGAAAGCGCTGAGTATCTTGGGCAAATAACCGGCGAATCTACTAGCGAGGACGTCGTAAATGAAATCTTTTCTCGCTTTTGCATAGGGAAATGACACAGGGGGAATTATGGATTATGTTGCAGGAAACTTTGATATAGCGGTAATCGGAGCAGGACATGCAGGCTGTGAGGCGGCACTGGCCTGTGCCCGACTGGGCATGAAGACGATTGTTTTTGCCATCAATCTTGACAGCATCGCCAACATGCCCTGTAATCCGAATGTGGGTGGAACGGGTAAGGGGCACCTGGTTCGTGAAATCGACGCCTTAGGTGGGGAAATGGGAAAATGCGCCGACAAAACGACCATACAGTCCAAGGTGCTCAACTCCGCAAAGGGCCCTGCTGTCTACTCCTTGAGGGCACAGATAGATAGAAGGGCTTACCAGAGGGTGATGAAAAACACCCTTGAGAGCCAGGAGAACCTCTATATTAAGCAGGCAGAAATAACGGAGCTGTTGACCGATGAAAACATGCGTATAACAGGCCTTAAGACCCACACCAATGCAATCTACCAATGCAAAGCAGCTATTATGACAACAGGTACCTACCTAAAAGCTAAGATTATCGTGGGCGATGTAAGCTATAACGGCGGCCCCGACGGGCTGTTTCCAGCAAATCGACTATCCGACAGCTTAAGGGAAAAGGGCATAGAATTACTGCGCTTCAAGACAGGGTCTCCTGCAAGATTAAATAAGAAAACACTGGACTTCTCCAAGATGGCCGAACAGCCCGGTGACGAGCTTATCATTCCCTTTTCCTTTGAAAACGAAGCAAGTCAGCGCGAGCAGGTTTCCTGCTGGCTAACCTATACAAGCAAGGATACTCACGATATTATACGAGCAAATCTCCACCGATCACCGCTGTTTGGCGGCATGATTGAAGGTGTTGGAGCAAGATATTGTCCTTCTATAGAGGATAAGGTTGTACGGTTCGAGGATAAGGAAAGGCATCAGGTATTTGTTGAGCCAATGGGTCTTGGTACACAGGAAATGTACCTGCAGGGAATGTCAAGCAGCTTGCCGGAGGATGTGCAGTGCGAGATGGTTAAAACCCTGCCGGGTCTGGAAAACGCCCACATAATGAGGAGCGCCTATGCGATTGAATACGATTGCATAGATCCGGCGCAGCTAAAGCCTAGTCTTGAGTTTAAGAATATTGAGGGTCTATTCTCCGCAGGACAAATAAATGGCAGCTCAGGCTATGAAGAAGCGGCGGCGCAGGGGATTATTGCCGGCATAAATGCAGTCAAAAGGCTGCAGGGAAATCCGCCCCTGGTTCTGGACAGGTCGGAGGCTTATATAGGTGTTCTCATTGACGACCTTGTGACAAAGGGAACCTCCGAACCCTACAGGATGATGACCTCTCGTTGCGAATATCGGCTTCTGCTCAGGCAGGACAATGCCGACATGAGGCTGACGCCCAAGGGCTATGAAATCGGGTTAATCAGCGAGGAGAGGTACAGAAAATTTGTTGACAAGAAAGCGCGGGTTGAAGAGGAAATCCGCAGATTGGAAAACACATTTGTACCACCCTCGGATGAAGTTAATGCATTTCTTGACTCACAGGGCAGTACGGCCATCAAATCCGGTATAGGGCTGGCGGAGCTTCTCAGGAGGCCCGAAATGAGCTATAGCTCACTGGAGGCAATTGATCCGGATAGGCCGGAGCGGTTCAAGGCCGGAAACTGCGGAATCTATGACCCTGTGGCGGAGCAGGTGGAAATAGTGGTAAAGTATGAGGGCTACATTAAGAGGCAAATGATACAAGTGGAACGATATAGAAAGCTGGAAAGAAGGCAGCTGCCTGAGGACATCGACTACAATGCAATTCACGGACTTCGCATCGAAGCCCGCCAGAAGCTTACCAAGCTGAAGCCCATTTCGGTTGGACAGGCTTCTCGGATATCCGGCGTCTCACCCGCTGACATTTCTGTGCTGCTGATATTCCTCAGCGCAAGAAGTGCTTTGAAGGATGAAGGAGAGGTCGTGAAGGGGGAGCAAGCCGGAAAGGGTGGAGAGCCCAGTGAAGCCAGAAAGCCGGGGGAGGAATAGACTGATGGAGTATTCCGATAAAGCCGGCAACAGGCCGCATGACGACAAAGCTTCGTCTATCAATACTAACAGCAGCACGAAGCAAGGAAGATGTCCCCCTGTGTCACTTGACTCCGAGACATGTCCTGTCTCCCTTCTCAAAAATGGTGCAGAGCAGCTGGGTGTTAGGTTGGACGATTCGAAAGCCTCATCGCTGCTTGCATACAAAGATATCTTGCTTGAGTGGAATGAGAAAATGAATTTGACCGCCATTGAAGAGGAGCGGGAATTCATTATAAAGCATTTCATCGATTCATTGAGCATACTGCCCTTTATCGGGAAGGTCCACAGCCTTATAGATGTAGGCACTGGAGCCGGATTCCCCGGGATACCCATTAAAATAGCTCAGCCTTCTTTGGAGATAGTGCTTCTCGATTCTCTTGAAAAAAGAGTTGGATTCCTGAGAACCGTAATTTCCGAATTGAAGCTCGATGGCATAACAGCCCTTCATCTGAGAGCTGAAGACGCCGGTATGGCGCCTGTGCATAGAGAGAAGTATGATGCCGCAGTTGCAAGAGCAGTTGCATCGCTGCCGGTATTACTGGAATATTGTCTGCCGCTTGTGAAAGCCGATGGCATCTTTATTGCCATGAAGGGAAGCAGTGCCGAGGAAATTGCGGCTTCAAAGAAGGCACTGGAGATATTGGGGGGGAAAATTGAAGAAGTAAAGGAATTTACATTACCCGCTAGCGATATTAACAGGAGCATTGTTATTGTGAGAAAATTACGACAAACTCCGACGGGATTTCCCAGAAAGGCGGGAAAACCGTCAAAACAGCCGTTGATTTAGGTGAGGTTATGCGGTAATTCATAGAAATTGGGCGAACGATTCTTAAGTTAAAAAAGAGGTTAATAAAAAAGGGACGGCGAATACTACCCACACTATATTAGGCAATATATGTAAATAAAAGTGGGCAAAGTACTGCCGTGCAGGCATATTGTACAAGCCCTTAATGAAAGGATGGTACTGTATGCTTGAGAACAAGTGTCAAGTTCCCCAAAAGGAAAAAAATGAGGATGTAAAAAACATGACCTATCTGAACATTGATATGGTCAGGCCAAATCCCTACCAACCCCGTAAGCAGTTTACCACAAGCGCTCTCAATGAGCTGTGCGAATCTATTAGGCAGTATGGAGTTATACAGCCCATCAATGTAAGAAGAATTTCCAATAGCAATTATGAGCTTGTCGCAGGTGAGAGAAGACTGCGTGCGGCTACGCTTGCAGGGTTAACTACGATACCTGCAATCGTTGTTAATATTGATGATAATGACTCTGCCGTGCTGGCGCTTATCGAGAACCTCCAGCGCGAGGATTTAAGCTATATGGAGGAGGCCGAAGGCTATAGCAATCTCATCAACGAGCATGGCCTTACTCAGGACGAGCTTGCACAGAAAATTGGCAAGAGCCAGTCCACTGTTGCTAATAAAATAAGGCTTCTACGCCTTTCACCCCTTGTAAAAAAAATACTTGCGGATAACAGACTGACCGAAAGGCATGCCAGGGCTCTCTTGAAGCTCCATGACGAACAGCTTCAGCTAAAGGTGCTCAGGTATGTATGCGAAAGGGGTCTGAATGTAAAGAAAACAGAGGATCTTATAGAAAGAGTCATACAAAAATACTTGAAAAAAACAACGGACAAGCCTGTGGATAAGAAACTTACGAAAACAATAAAGGACATCAGGATTTTTGTCAATACGGTAAGGCAGGCAATCGATTTAATGAAGAAAAACGGAATCAACGCTAAAGCCGCGCAAATTGACAGAGGGGAGTACATAGAATTTATTGTTAGAGTTCCCAAATCTTAATATTTGCTATATACACTCAGGGTAAAAACTGTGGACAGACCATGAAAAGTTTACTAAAATATTATATGATGTATAATAGGTAGATACAGCAAAATTAAGTAATACGAAAGAGGTATTATTCATGGCGGACACAGAAGGAACCAATGTACAAAACGTAATTCCGGTTGATATAGAATCGGAAATGAAAAAATCATTTATAGATTATGCGATGAGCGTCATTATTGACCGCGCATTGCCCGATGTCAGGGACGGGCTCAAGCCGGTGCACAGGAGAATCCTATACTCTATGTACTCGCTGGGCTTTACTGCAGATAAGGCATATCGTAAATGTGCCACCACAGTCGGTGATGTGCTCGGTAAGTACCATCCTCATGGAGATGCTGCCGTATACGACAGCTTGGTGAGAATGGCGCAGGACTTCTCGCTGAGATATCCAATCATAGATGGTCATGGCAACTTCGGCTCAAGAGACGGGGATCCTCCGGCGGCTATGAGGTACACCGAAGCCAGGCTTGCTAAGATTTCAAATGAAATGCTTGCTGATATCAATAAGGATACTGTAGATTTCAAGCCTAACTTTGATGAGCATGAGATGGAGCCTGTGGTTTTACCATCCAGATTCCCGAATCTGCTTGTCAACGGCTCGTCGGGTATTGCGGTTGGTATGGCGACTAACATACCGCCGCACAATCTAACAGAGACAATCGACGGCATTATTGCCATGATTGATAACCCCGATATTACAATAGAAGAGTTAAGCAAAATCATTAAAGGCCCGGACTTCCCCACCGCAGGGACTATTCTTGGCAAACAGGGCATCAAGGATTATTTCACTACCGGCAGAGGCAGGATAGTTGTCAGGGCGGAAGCCGAAATAGAGCAGACGAGCAACAACAGGCAGCGCATTATTATCAAGGATCTGCCCTATCAGGTAAACAAGGCCAGGCTCATTGAAAGAATTGCCGAAATGGTTAAGGACAAGAGAATTGAAGGCATTGCAGACATAAATGATGAATCTGACAGGACAGAGGAAGTCAGAATAGTTATTACATTAAAAAGAGATGCCAATTCCAATGTGGTTCTCAACCAGCTTTACAAGAACACACAGCTTCAGGATAGCTTCAGCGTGAATATGCTGGCCTTAGTTCAAACGGATGAAGGAAAGTTTGAGCCACAGGTTATTAACATCAGGCAAGCTCTTGAATATTATCTGAAGCATCAGCATGAGGTAATTACAAGACGCACTCGCTTTGAACTTGAAAAGGCCGAGGCTAGGGCACATATTTTGGAAGGCCTGAGAATAGCAATTGACAATCTCGATGAGGTTATCAAAATCATCAGAAACTCCAGAACAGAAGCAATCGCGAAGCAGGGTCTATCAGATGCCTTTGGCCTTAGTGACCGCCAGACACAGGCTATTGTTGACATGCGCCTGGGCAGGCTCACCGGTTTGGAAAGAGATAAGCTGGAAGCTGAGTACAACGAGATAATGGAGAAAATTCAATATTACAGGAGTGTTCTTTCTGATGACGCCCTTTTGTACAGCATTATTAAGGAGGAGCTTCTGGTAATAAGCAATAAATACGGCGATGAAAGAAGAACTAAAATCACTGCAAGTGAAGATGAAATCGAGCTTGAGGATCTGATTGATGAAGAGGAAAGCGTTATTACGCTGACGCACTTTGGCTATATCAAGCGACTTCCCGCTGATACATATAAGAGTCAGAGGCGTGGAGGTAAGGGCATAACAGGGCTCAGTACCCGCGAAGAGGATTTTGTGGAGACACTGTTTATTACCTCTACCCATCATTATATTATGTTCTTCACAAACATGGGGAGGGTCTACAGGCTGAAGGCCTATCAAATACCCGAGGCGGGCAGGCAAGCGAAGGGAACCGCTATTGTGAATCTGCTGGAGCTTGAAGGCGAGGAAAAAATTACGGCAGTAATACCGATTGCGGAATACAAAGAGGGCCTATACCTGTTCATGGCTACTAAACAAGGGCATGTGAAGAAGACCGACCTGATGCAGTATGGCAATATCAGGAGGAGCGGCCTTGCAGCTGTTACACTTAGGGAAAACGATGAATTGATTGATGTTAGGCTTACAGATGGAAATAGAGATATTATTTTGGTCACAGGAAACGGTATGTCCATCCGCTTTAACGAAGTTGATGTAAGGCCGCTAGGCAGAGTATCACAAGGCGTTATAGGAATTAACCTGCAAGAGGATGACTATGTAATTGGTATGGCAACATCAAGACCTGATGCGACCTTGCTTGTGGTCACAGAAAATGGCTTCGGCAAGCGTACTGAGCTGGACGAGTATAAGACGCAAACTAGAGCGGGTAAGGGTATTCTGACATACAGAGTAACTGAGAAGACAGGAAAGGTTGTGGGCGTGAAGCTTGTAGAAGAGACTGATGATATTATGCTCATAAGCTTCGACGGCACAATTATTAGAATGGAAGTAGCCGGCATCAGTATTCTTGGCCGTGCTACGCAGGGCGTCACCTTGATGAGGACCTCGGAGGACAATCATGTTGTTAGTATCGCAAGGATAGAGCCTGAGGAGGACGAGGAGGAAGTTGAAGGCGAAGGCTCGGAAGCCGGTGATGATGTTGGTGGCGGAGTTGGAGTCGGTGAAGGAGTTGAAGCCGGCGATGGCGATGAAGCTTCTGAGGATATTATTGAGGAAATGAGCTCGGACGAGGGCGAGGAAACCGACAGTTGACATAATCCTTCACCTGGTAAAAAATAATAATAAAATGTGGTTGACAAAGCAAATGCATCATGGTACTATAATTAAGCCGCTTAAAACGG
>JAAYBT010000239.1 GCA_012730015.1 Clostridiaceae bacterium | reverse complement strand
CAACCATCTGCCAATACAGAGCATCCGCCCTTCTCTATGCTAATGTCCAGAATGTCTGAACCGGATAATTTTGAAGATCTACCGCCCCTCTTGTCAAGCTGCTGTACACTTCTTTCCTGCGCAGTCTGTATGCCAAGCAGGCCTTCGTAAACCATGGGGAATTGTCTTCGTGGATATTGCTCCTCAATTATCCCTACCAGTCTGAAAAGTCTGTTTTCCAGCAGGGACTCCGCTATCAGATTCTCTCCGGCCAGTCTTCTGCGAAATCTTTGGTTTAACTGATTCTTCTCTGCCTCAGATGCCGAAGAATGATCCAGATAGTTATCGGTGTAGGGATAAAGCATGCTATAGGCAAAAACGGAAGGAGTCATCTCCACCTTCAGCCCCATCAGCCTCTGGATGCAGCACATAATCCAGGCATTCCTCAGGGACTGAAAAATATCATCTATTTTGAAGCAAGCATCGAACTCTCTGGAACCTGCAGTAAAGTCATAAGTAACATCACAAAAGCCTTCTTCCAGCAAAAAGCTCATGCTGGTGCCTTCCAGGTCAAGAATATCGACGCCGCAATTGTATACCAGGCTCTTAAGCCTTGAACCCCAGAGAGTATCATCATGCTTGCCATTGAAGCCCTTAATCAAAAGGATAGTCTGGTCCGCGAAACGATCCATCGCCATCTCCTTTGACCTTTGCATTTGGGCAGTATATTTATCCTGAAGTGTTGAAAGGTCCGGGGAAGTACTCTGCCAAAGTTCGGAATACTGTCCCCTTAACGAATATATTGCTTGCTTTAAATCCATATGTGATTCCATGGCACCCCCATTGCCCGTATATACCCGCTATTTCTTTCCACGGTAAACGATAATTGCGCCAATCGCTATCAGCACTAATGGCACCATGACTTTAGTATCGAACAGTCCGGGCATAAACTGCTTACCCAGAATCAATACCCCGAGCCCTAACAGAATTATTCCGATTGTGAGCCTGTTTTTCACCGGATTGCTGCTTGCCGGCGGATCATCATCCCATTCATCGGCATCCCTTTTGAACTGAGCTTCAAAGTCTGCGTTTGGGTCTCTTCCAGCCGCCCCCGATGTATCATTTGCATATGGGTCATTGTAGCTGCCTGCATTATTACTCCACTGGTCAGGATCCGGCCTGTACCCTTTGTCCTCAGGCATAATAATCGCAGCTATAATATACAAGGGAATGCCTGCGCCCATAAAGAAGGCCGCGATGCATATGATTCTAACTATAGTAACATCAAGGTGCAGGTACTCTGATAATCCGCCGCACACCCCAAAAATGACTTTGTTTGTCTTTGAACGATGCAATCTTTTCATATCCTTTACTCCTTTTATTCTAGTCTGCAAAATCTTATCACAATTGTGTTTACACAAGATAATACGTATTCCTTGAAAAAATGTCTAATAGTTTCGAAAGTAATATTATTGAAATATTACATCTATTCCAGTAAGGTTACCTGCCTTAGCGGTCTTTCCGGTGCAAACAGGGCAAATAGACCTCCAAAAACTATGTTGGAGTAGTATGTCAAAAGCCTGTAGATAAAAATCACAGGTAAAATAGAACCCTTGCTGAAAAACATGCCATAGAACAAATAGCTGAGTCCTTCGACTCCACCCGCAGCTCCCGGAGTAGGAATTAAAAATGAAAGAAGCGTAATAATGGATTGTGATGCAATCACTTCAGTAAAGGAAACCCTGCTGGGCTCGACAGCCAGCTGTATAAAATAAGTGACTGAAAAAATGAAGGTAAACTGTAGTATCTGTAAAACAGCAAGCTTATAAAGGGTTTTGCGATCGGCCTTCAAAATCAAGGCACCCTTTTTGAAGCTATCCAATTCATTATCAATCTTCATCTCCATCGCATCAATGTTCTTCACCAGCTTTAGCTTTGCCAAAATCCTGCAGAAAAACATTAAGACCTTTTTTGCGGACGATGCCTTGACTAGAAGCAAGATAACAAAAGCAAGAAAAGCAGTATTAATGATAAGTCCTGATATAAAAAAATAGCTGAACTGGGGTATCTTAGCGCCGAAAACCCCGCCATAAAAAATGAATGAACCGATCGCATATGCGACAATAATGAATTCATGAAGCAAGGTCTTTACTGCGAAAATAGATGCGGCAAAGCCGGGGGGAACACCATCCTTAGTCATAATATAAGCCTGTACCGGCTCGCCGCCACCCGCGAAGGGCGTTATCGAATGAAAAAACTGCCCGATCATGGTAACTCTAACCGTATCCTTCATCCTTTGGCTCTTATGCATCGTGACAGTAACGACCTGCAAAATGGCTGCATCCAATATCCAATAAGCAACCGTGCAGAAAAAACCGGCAGCAAGCCAATGGACCTCGGCATTCCTGATTATGTGCAACAAATCATCAAAGCTATCAGTATAGAATAGAAGTATTATAAGCAGCAATGCCGAAGACAGTGCAATAAGTAGCTTAAGCAGTATGTTTTTCATATTGTGTCTGAATCATATTCCAGTCAATCATCCCTTGGGTGCCTGGTTTGTCGGAGGAGATAGTTCTTCCAACAATTCCACCTTGGCAGCTTCTTTACCCATGCTGACTCCCAATACGCTTACATTGATGGTCAAAACCTCAAGTCCGGTCATATCCTCTACTGCCTCACGCACTCTTCTTTGCATATCACGAGCAACCTCATGAATTTTGCAACCATACTGCATAACAACAGCTAAGTCGATAATGACTTGGTCCTCCTTCATCTCCACCTTTATTCCCTTGCTAGGTGTCTTTCTTCCAAGCATTCCTGCAATGCCGTCCACAAAACCGCCGCCCATTGATGCTACGTTTTCATTTTCCGACGCTGCAATACCGGCAATCGTTGCGATGACTTCCTCGGAAATCTTGATTTTATCCTCTCTGTTTTGTTCTTTCAACTGTTCACTCATATTATACGCCCTCCCATCCTTTTTGTTTATTTTTAATACGAATAATTAAAAATCAGCCGATTTTGTCGTTCTTGGAAATGGAATAACATCCCTTATATTAGCCATACCACTTAAGTACATCACAGCCCTTTCAAAGCCCAGGCCAAAACCTGCATGCTTAGTCCCTCCATATTTGCGCAGATCCATATACCAAAGGTAATCCTCCTTGGCAAGACCCAATTCCTCAATGCGTTTTTCCAGCATCTGCAGCCGCTCTTCTCTTTGGCTTCCTCCTATAATCTCACCCACCCCGGGCACTAAAAGATCCATAGCCGCCACGGTCTTTTCATCATCATTCATCCTCATATAAAATGCTTTAATATCCTTTGGATAATCCGTGACAAAAACAGGCTTTTTAAATATCCTTTCCGTTAAGAACCTTTCATGCTCCGTTTGAAGGTCAGCGCCCCATCTTACCGGATACTCGAAGCTGGAACTCTCCTTTTCGAGAAGCTCAACGGCCTGTGTATAGGTTACATGCGCAAAATTTGAATTCAACACGTTATTTAGTCTTTCCAGAAGTGTGTTATCAATATGCCTATCAAAAAACTCCATCTCCTCCGGAACATTTTCCAGGCAGTATTGAATTAGGTATTTCATCATCTCCTCCGCAAGCGCCATATCCTCCTGCAGACCTGCGAATGCTATTTCGGGCTCAATCATCCAGAACTCGGCGGCATGTCTTGCCGTATTAGAGTTTTCCGCACGGAAGGTAGGGCCGAATGTATAGACCTGATTGAATGCCATGCAATAGGCTTCTGCTGAAAGCTGTCCGCTTACCGTGAGACTTGTTTCTTTACCAAAAAAATCTTCGCTGTAATCAATGCATCCCTTTTCATCTCTCGGTGGATTATTAAGGTCAAGCGTTGTTACATGGAACATTTCCCCGGCGCCCTCACAGTCGCTTCCGGTAATGATAGGTGTTTGCACATAGACGAAGCCCCTTTCCTGAAAAAACCTGTGAATTGCGAAGGATAAAGCACTTCTTAGTCTAAATACTGCGGAAAAGGTATTCGTTCTCGGCCTCAGATGGGCAATGGTACGGAGAAACTCAAAAGAATGACGCTTTTTTTGCAGAGGGTAATCCATCGCACACAAACCCTCTACTTCAATGGAAGATGCCTTCAGCTCAAAAGGCTGTTTCGCCCCCGGTGTCTCCACAAGCTCTCCCCGAACATTAATAGAGGAGCCCTGAGGCAGTTTTGTGATTTCCTTGAAATTCTCGATGGCTCCATCTTCAAAAACGATTTGAACATTCCTGAAAAAGGAACCATCGTTTAATTCAATAAAGCCAAAGGTTTTAGAGTCTCTAATCGTTCTAACCCAACCTGCCAGCTCAATCTGCATTCCGAGATATTTGTCTGTCTGCCTGTATAATTGCTTTATGCTAGCTTTCACGCGCCCTTCCTCCTCAAATTACAACATTTTACTAAAGCCAGTAGTATCTATAAGGTTATTATATCATGAATACTTGTATTCAGGATATAATTGCGCATCGCCGTTTTGTCACAATAATCAAGGGCAAAATCTCGGCGGCGCGTAAATTCCGCCGGAGGCATATAATAACCTCACTTGTGGGGTT